>JAZNXQ010000261.1:0-1820 GCA_045593945.1 Lachnospiraceae bacterium
AAATTAATCTTGGAGATGCGGAAAAGGTAGGGCATTTCATTAAAATAGTCGATTGTACCGCGATTCTTTACTTTGCCGATTACCTTGTCCGTGTGCGTATAGTGATGCACATCAAAGTATTCTCCGAGGCAGTACAGAAGCTCTAATCTGTCAAAATATGCGAGCTTTCTCGCAAGATAATAATCGGAATAAATCTCTGCCTCGCGGATAAAAGAACCTTCGGCCGGTATGTAAGGCATATAATTTCTGATTGTCTCAAGAACTTTGTCGGTAAGCGCATCTGCCATAAAATTATAACCGAAAACTCTCTTTTGCGCTTCAATAACAGCACTTAAGAAGCCTTCGAGATATTCGTCGCCGGCGGCAGCAATAAGTCTGTCATAAAAGTTGTGTGCTTCATTATAAAGTGAACCGACAAAGGAAACTTCACATCCGTATTTTTTTATATGTTCGGAAGTGATCTTAGGCGAAGTAAGGCGCTTAACATTGGCGGCAAGCGGCGCATAAGACACCGTCGTAACCCCTCGCGAATTAAGCTGGTCTGCCATGAAACTGTCAAAGGTAAAAATACGATTACACTCATTAACAGCTGTTTGGTCATAGACCTTGGTCTGCGGATTATCATAAATCCAAGCGATATATCTGCAGTCACACTGTGCACAGGCAATAGAGACTGTAGGGAAAAAATTGAGACTTAAAACAGCATCACAATGAAAGTCTTTTATTTGGGAAGACAGTTTTGCGATAAATTCTTCATCTATTTCCGTATGTGCCTTGTCGGGTATCTGCATTACATAGACATTGTGGCCGAGATTAACAAGAGCCTCGCAAGTATCTGTAGCGCAGAAGCATGCCCAGTTGAGAAAAATAATGTTCATCCGGAAGTCTCCTTTGAGTGAGTTTTCAATAAGATGCGGGCGGTTTGCCCATAAGTAGAGTATAGCATATTGCGGCAGAAAAATAAAGGCATGAACTTGATATGAAAGGGAGAGTGTGATATTCTTAGAGAAATAGATTTATAGTGAAAGGAGTTAACATAACATCATGATCTATCGTAGTGTAGGAAAATCAGGATTAAAAATAAGTGAAATAGCTGTAGGAAGCTGGATGACGGACTTACAGGGAAGTGAGAAGACAAGAGTAGCAGAGGAGACAATACGTCTTGCCTATGACAGGGGAGTAAACTTCTTTGATTGCGCGGATGCATACAGCGGTGGAGAAGCAGAGAAATTCTTAGGGAGAGTACTTAAGGATTATGGCAGAAGCAGTTATGTTGTGTCGAGCAAGGTGTATTTCCCGACAGGCAGAGGCGTAAATGACAGAGGACTTTCAAGAAAACATATCTTTGAGAATATCGACAGAACTCTTAAGAATATGCAGATGGATTATATCGATTTGTATTATTGCCACAGATATGATGAGACTACACCTCTTGAAGAGACATTAAGAGCGCTTAGTGATCTTGTGACACAGGGTAAGATTTTATATTACGGTGTCAGTGAAGAATGGAGTGCGGCAAGAATTACAGAGGCGCAGAAGATTATTGACAGATATAATCTGTATCCGATGACAGTTATCCAGCCGCAGTACCATATGATGGACCGTTATATCGAGCACGAGATTATGGATGTATGTAAGAACTACGGAATCGGTATTACACCGTTTTCGCCGCTCGCACAAGGACTCTTAACAGGTAAATATAAGAAGGGACAGCCTTATCCCGAGGGTTCACGCGCAACACATCAGGCAGATAAGCAGATTAACAATCTTCTTACGGACGAGAATCTTGATAAGGTAGAGAAGCTTACGAAGATTGCTGA
>JAZNXQ010000262.1:0-2306 GCA_045593945.1 Lachnospiraceae bacterium
TCATGACGGTTAACACCCTTACACTTAATCGGCACATTATTAAAATAAAATACACCATTATTAATATCAATACGCTTAATTCCGACTCTTTGGAAAATACGTTCCTCCTCTGTGCTTATAAGGACCGTGTAAAGATACGGCTTCTCTGCGCTCCAAAGAGCAGGCTCATTTATAATGAATTTGGCTTTGTTCCTTACTACCTTCGTCTCACCTATAAGCTTCTTTTTACTGTCAAAAAGATAACATCCGACATTCATCTTAGATGTCGTATCAAGTTTAATATCAATACTTGCACTTCCGTCCTCAAGTATATCCGTTCTTATCATGAAATCACGCACAAATTCCTTCGGTCTTGCAATTACATACACATCCCTGAAGATTCCTGACAAACGGAACTTATCCTGGTCCTCCAAATAAGAACCCGTACACCATTTAAAAACAAGAACCTTTAACTCATTTAAACCGGGATTTACAAAACGTGTGATTTCAAACTCGCTTGTAGAATGTGATACCTCACTGTAGCCCACAAACGCGCCGTTTATCCATACATAAAAGCAGGAATCCACGCCTTCAAAATTAAGAAATAATCTTTTGCCGATAAGTTCTTCATTTATACAAAAAGTTGTAACATATGCACCACACGGATTCTCATCCGGTATGTACGGCGGATCATTAGGGAACGGATAATTGGCATTGGTATACTGATTATAATCATATCCATATACCTGCCAACATCCGGGTACCGGAATGGTCTTAAAATTCTTATGATTAAAGCCCGGCGATGAAAAATCTCCTTCGATATCCTCCACAGACTTATAATAATTAAACATCCAATCCCCGCTTAAAAGCACCTTCTGTTCATTACCTTCACGGTCTAACGGAATATAATAACTTCTTATTTCCTCTGTTCCGACATGTAATACTTCCGGATTCTCATGTAATTTTTCAAGCTTCATATTTTTCTCCTCCTGTTAAATTAACCCACTCAATACTTTCCGTGTAATCTGTTATCTGCTTTTTACAAACTGAAATTATTACTTCTTCATTGTTCTTTTTAACAACAGTCTGCCACAACCTGTGATCCGGCACATTACATACTATTCCCGCATCGCTTATATTAAAAACCACCGACTTATAGTCATACGAAAGACCTGTGCCGATTGTTTTTCCATAGCTTTCCTTAAGTGTCCAGTACTTAAGAAATTCCCTGTCGCGTTCTTTTGCATCCGACATATCTGTCAAACATATATATTCTTCATCTGAAAGCATGCGTCTCCAAACATTATCACTGCAGACGCGTCCAACAGTCTCAATATCAATTCCTACCTCATTATCCGAAACAATACATACTGCCATACTTTTATTATGACTGATACTAAAATGTATATCAGGATATTCTTTAAGACTTGGCTTTCCCCATCTGTTACGCAAAATCGTACACTCTGAAAGCCTTATCCCATATTCCTTATTCAGAGCATGTCCAAATACCTTCCAGGCTACATCATGTTGCAAATTAGCGCTTACACTTCGGTTTCCGCCATTATTTTCAATCCAAGCGGCATAAATCATAAGCTACTCTCCGTTATTAATATTAATAAGCAAACTTTCAAGTTCTATTACAGTTTCTACAATTTTATATGCACCCGCACCCGAAAGTTCCTCCCTGTCACCGTAACCAAATAATACACCTATTGTCTTTATATTATTCTTATTGGCACCGATAACATCATGACTACGGTCACCAATCATAACCGTCTCTTCAGGCACAGCTCCTGTCTGCCTTAAAGCGTACTCTATTACCTCCGCTTTATCCGTCCTTGTCCCGTCAAATTCACTACCAAAGGTCGCATCAAAAAACTGCGCAAGTCCGTATCTCTCTAAAATCCTGTCAGCAAACACAATCGGCTTTGATGTAGCAAGTACAAGCTTAAATCCTGCTTCTTTTAAATTACCAAGCATTCCTTCTATACCTGCATAAACTCCATTCTCAAATATACCTATGTCCTTAAATCGCTCTCTGTACTTTGCAATCGCAACTTCTGCCCGGTCTTCGTCAAGTCCTGCATATTCCATAAAAGACCATTTAAGCGGCGGTCCGATAAACACAAGCAAATCATCAAGATTATTTACCTTCTGCCCAAAAGCTTCAAGTGCATAAGCAACTGACTTAGTTATACCTTCTTTAGGATCAGTAAGTGTACCATCCAAATCAAAAAACATATTTTTTATCATATGTAATCTCCTAACGATTATTATACAATATATACTCTAAGAATACCATATTCTGACGATTCCGTACATGGTTT
>JAZNXQ010000263.1:0-7948 GCA_045593945.1 Lachnospiraceae bacterium
TTTGATACCAAGCTTTGCAATATCAACATCCCCCGATGGCGCAAGTCCGTAAAGAGCAATTCCCGCACGCACCATATCAAGCGCAAATTCCGGCAAATCTATGGTTGCCGCACTATTTGCACAGTGACGAATCGGAATATTGATATTCTTTGCTTTAAGCTTTGAAAGAAGGTCCGTAAAACGTTCATACTGCAATCTTGTAGCCGTCTTATCCTTATTATCGGCCTTGGCAAAATGTGTAAAAATACCTTCCGTATATATTCCTTCCAAGGTATTCAAATACTCTATATACTCAATAACTTCTTTCTCATCCCTGATACCGATTCTTGACATTCCCGTATCTACCTTGACATGAACAACAGCCTTTTTCCCAATCCGCTTAGCGATATCATTAAGCTTATCAACCGTCTCTCTGTCAAATACAGGTATTCTTATATCGGCTTTTATAAGTTCTTCATAAAAAGCCTCTGTAACAACACCTAGTATAAGAATCATTTTATCTATAATATTATGTCTTCTGAGACTTAACGCTTCCTCCGCCGTCGCAACAGCATAACCGTCAATTATGTCCTGTGTATATTTGGCAATAGCAAATGCACCATGACCATAACCGTCAGTCTTAACTACCGCCATAAGTTTAACACCTTCCGGCAGATTGCCTTTAAGTTGAAGTAAATTATGGCGAACAGCAGTTAAATCAACAGAAACATTTGTTCTTTCATATTTTTTTACATTAATTTTTTCCATGTTTCTTCTCCCATAACCTTCTCAAGAGCCTTGGAAATATCCCTTGCAAGCAAAGGTCTCTCCCCTTTAGCGTTCCTTGCGTAATCCCCACAAAGACCGTGAATATATACAGACATTGAAGTTGCAAGGCGCCTGTCTGCATACATTGCGCACATTGCACCTGTAATTCCGCTGAGTACATCGCCGCTTCCGGCCGTCGCCATTCCCGAATTACCCGAGCTGTTAACGTAAAACACACCTTTTTTATCGGCGATTACAGTAACTGCATCCTTCAAAATAACCGTTGCACCTGTCTGTCTTGCAAATTCTTCAGCTTCACCTATAAGATTCTCCTGTATTACTTCTATACTCTTCCCCGTGAGTCTTGCCATCTCACCCAGATGGGGTGTAAGAATAATATTATCTTTAAGCAAAGAAAGCCAATTGTTCTTAGCAATAATATTGAGTGCATCCGCATCAAGCACAACCGGTCTGTCTTTTGTCTCAAGAACAAACCGCACAATATCACATGCAGGCTTACCCGTTCCAAGTCCCGGTCCGCACACAACTGCATCTGACATACGTATTCTGTCCCTTATTATACAGCCTGATTCTTCATTATTCCAGTCAATTATTACTGCCTCCGGTAATTTACTCTGAATATTCTTCACAACCTGCGGTGCCGTCGCAAGCACTGCAACAAGTCCGGTACCGCATCTGTATGCCGACTCGGCACAAAACTGCGCTGCGCCCGTCATATTCGCCGAGCCTGCCACAACAAAAAGCTTACCATACGTACCTTTATTGGAATATGCCGTTCTCTCAGGCAAAAGCTCATAATCCTCCAAGGTATGTGTATAAATACGCGGATTGTTATCCGAAACCGGCGGAAGAATCCCTATATTTTTTATAACAACCCTTCCGGCATGTTCTCTTCCCTGATACAACCTTATTCCAAGCTTTTCAAACTCAAAAGTCACGGTAATATCGGCTTTTACCGCAGTTCCCATTACTTTAGCAGTATCTCCGTTTATTCCGCTCGGAATATCTACTGCAACAACAGTAGCACAATCAACTGCATTAATGCTTTCAATTACTTCTTTATATTTACCCTCAACATTCCTTGTAAGGCCGATGCCAAATACGGCATCCACAATTATAGTGTATTCACTAAAATCAGAAGTGGTTACATAGTGCAGTTTGTTATCTGTAATATTATCAAGAATTCGTTTCTGAAGCTTCCATTCTTCAGTCGCCTTATCTTTATTTCCTACAATATAAACAGCACAAAAAACACCCTCATCATGTAACATTCTTGCAACCGCAAGACCATCTGCGCCATTGTTGCCAACGCCGCAAACAACAAGCACTTTATCATTACATTTAACAAGCGGGATAATCTCCTCACTGACAGATAAAGCAGCCCGTTCCATCAACACGACAGAGGGTATTCCTATATTATTAATTGTATATTGCTCTATAGCTTTCATCTCTGTGTTACTGACTATACAACGCATTATTTATTCCTTCTGACCAAATTTATTATCAAGCACTTCCATCAACTGTGCACCGAGTATGTCATGCATATTATTATATATCATGACATTATTATCTTCAGTCTCCTGCTTTAATATCATCTGCTTGCGAAGTTCAACTCTTGCTTTTGCAATCCAATTAGCAAGACGTTTTTCCTCTTCCTTGCCCTTCTGAAGATGAATATACGCAATCTCCATTCCCGCAACTATAAGCTTCTCATTGGTTTCTCTCAGTTTATGAGGAATCTCAAACTGCTCATCTTCAAGTTCTTCAAGCTTCTCATTGCACTCAAGTATAAGCTTCTGGTTCTTCTCCATAGCCTTGTTGCGCTTCTGGTTCTTCTCGTTGTCTTCACCCGAGACTTCCATACGGTCAACAATCTCCTGCATAAGCTTATTCTTGATTTTCTTAACTTCTTTTAAATCATTATTAACCTGACCTTGTTTTTTCAGTAATGCATTAACTTCATCTTCAAGGTCCTTAACAAGCTTAGGCTTCTCAATAACCTTAAACATCTGATGCCAACGCTCGTCCAAAACGACTATCGGAATCTGACTTGCATGTATTCCCTGAAAAAACGCATCTGTTTTTCCACGGTTATCTTCCATCCTTATCTTCCTTCTCCTGCCATTTAATGTTATACGACAGCTGCATAAGGCTGTCTGATAAATGAACATTCTCAACTGTCACATATTCCGGAAGCCTTAAATCAGTATGTGCAAAATTCCAAATTGCCCGTACACCGTATGTAACAACCTCATCTGCAATCTTTGTAGCATCTCCCTTAGGAATTGTAAGTGCAGCAATCTCAATATCATTTTCTTTAATAAACTCGGAGAGTTCTGACATGCTGTGTACAGCAATATCTCCCACTTCTTTACCAACAAGGCTCTCATCTTTATCAAACAAAGCTTTAATAATAAAGCCCCTCTTACCGAAATTGGAATACTTGGCAATAGCAAGTCCAAGATTACCTGCTCCGATAATAATCATGTTATGCTTCTTGTCCATACCTAGAATCTTGGCAATCTCATCATATAAATAGCGGACATTATAACCATATCCCTGCTGACCGAATCCACCGAAGTTATTTAAATCCTGTCTTATCTGTGAAGCAGTAACTCGCATTTTCTCGCTAAGTTCATTCGAAGAAATCCTCTCAATACCATCCTCTAAAAGTTCCCCAAGATATCTGTAATATCTGGGAAGACGCTTAATAACTGCTGTTGAAATCTCTTTTTTTGACATATAACTGCCTCCTAAAAATCCCTTATTACTTATATTATATATAAATGTCAAATCATTGTCAAACTTTGACTAAAAAAAGCCAACAAAAACTTTTCGCGCTTTTTTTTATTTTCTGCTTGCATTCTAAAACATTATCTGCTAAAATATACAATGTTCTGGGTCTGTTTAGATGACCTAATAGCGTCAAGGAGGTGCAAATCATGGCAAAATGTAGTATTTGCGGTAAGAGCGCTCATTTCGGACACAATGTGAGCCATTCTAATAGAAAGACCAATGCAGTATGGAAAGCAAATGTAAAATCTGTTCGTGTTAAGGTTAACGGCGGCAACAAGAGAATGAATGTATGTACATCTTGTTTGAAGTCAGGTCTTGTTGAGCGAGCTTAATTGTTAAAAGCGAAGTTCATTAGAGCGTGTTTATACACGCTCTTTTTTCGTTATATCAAAGTGCCTGTCACTTGAATTTGCAGAACATGTTATAACCTATCACAAGCAGCAGGCCTGCTACAAGAAGACGGAACAACGGATTTGACAGGCATAACGAAATAATTATCCCGACACCGATCCAAAACAAAATAAAACCAATTATTTTACACATAAAAAGCCCCCTGCATATTCTCTATTTATCCTATGCAGAGGGTGTTTTTATATTGCATAAATTATTTATTTTCTTCAGAAACCGACTTTATTGCTTCTTCGACTTCGGGAGACATAGCATCCGAATCTTTCTTGGAGAACTTATTAATGATGTCCGGTACCATATCAAGAATCTTGGTAACACTGTCCTGATTCTTAATGTTAACAAGCTTTGTAGTTCCGTTCTGGATAACAAGTACTGCACTGGGAGTTATTTTGCCACCCATTCCTCCGCCACCTTTATTTTTATCACCTGAAGCTGCACCTGCGCCCACACCAAAAGTTGCCTCAACAAGCGGAAGAATAATTGCATCTCCTACCTGCATTGCATCTCCCACTACTGTCTTGGTTGTAATGAAACTATCCATTCCTTTAAATAAAGATTCAACTGTTGTAACAAAATTATTTTCTGCCACCGCTATTCCCTCCGTTTTTCTTAAATATCATATTACGCAAATGTTTATTCTTAAAAAGATGTATAACCGTTCTGGCGGTATGAATACCTCTTATTCTTCCGCGTACAAACACATTCCCTTTAATCACTTTATTCTCAAAATCAGGTGTGACAATCAAATTACCTCCATGCACCGGATACAACGCATACAATGTACCAAGTGCATAGCCCGTACTTGCCGGTTCCCCTGTTCCGAGTAAAAGTCTTCCTTTCCACTTTCTCGGCATATAATGCTTAAGCAGATAAAACAACTCATTCTTACCGAGCATAAAAAGTTCTATATTCTTCTCATCATGCAGGAATTCATCAACTTTTTGAATTTTATCCTTAGCTGTTTTGATTGTATCACAAATCTTCTTAAATGTCTGTCTAATTTTTGATATGAGCGATTTAAAAAAATTCTTAATTTTGGTAAATATTCCGACTTTCTTTCCATCAGTTCCTTCTGTACAAGTCTCACATCCCTGATTATCTTCGACCGGTTCTTTATGAGAAACTTCGTCTTGCCTATTCTCTTCTTGTACAGTTTGACTATTCTCAGGATTTCCTTCAATGTTGTTATCATCTTCACTACTCTTATTCTTTTTTTTCTTAGTCTTTACTTTTTCCCGCTTCTTTAACCGTATACCGAATAATGTAATACGATTTGTTACCGTCTTATTGTGTCCCAGTAATTTAAACTGAACAATTCTCAGTAACCATGATATCCTGACGGAAAAATCATATGTATCCTTATCCGTAAAATTACCTTTAAGCTCGTACCGGACAGGTACAAACAGCAAAAGGAGCGTAATAAGAATCATAAGTCCGAGAAGTATAAGAAGGATTATTCCGATGATTTTTAAAACCATAAGCAATATTGCCAACTCATCCCCCGCCTTTCTCAGCCTTCAAAATATTCTTTAAGATTAGTAATCCCCTGTTTACAGTATAACTCATCAACTATGGTTTGCACAAGTAAAACTGCTTCATCATATCCAAGCGCAATCCCGATTATAAGATAATCTGCCGTCCTAAAACACTTTTGCAAAAACACATGCGCAGGATATATATCAAACAAATCGCACCCGTTAGCAGCCTTCGTTATCAGAAAAACATTCTTTTGAAGCTTGTTTTTATTAACTTTTTCTATTATTTTATCTGCTTTTTTACGAGCATTTTCTCCGATATATAAATCCCCGTACCAGCGCATACAAAGCACCTCTTTTGCCGTTTACTCTATATAAGTGTCCATTACATCATTAAGAAGTTTAACACATACACCCTTTTCAACCTTGTCTGAACAGGAAGTAAGCGAATGTCTGATATATGCAAGAAGTTCATCTGTATTACCGATAAATGACGGGAGTGATGAAAGCGTTGCCGCCATAATACTTCTTACAAATCTTCTTGATTTTCCTTCAAAAAGTACGGTGAGTTCATTAATAAATGCATCTCTTGCCTTCTCAACATACTCAACACCAGCCTTTTCCTCATTAATCTGCTCATCAAGTTCAATAAACGAGCTTGTGGAAACAAGTTTAATAATAAGCTTAAGCGCTGAATAAACAGCCGTAAGCATGCAGCTTTCAATAATACTTTTGTATTTATCACTGTTATCAATGAGATAATCATACTGTGAGAAAGTCTCATAAAGCTGCTCCTGCTTACCTTCCATTGCCTTAAGTGCAGCAAACACCTCATCTGAAGAAGCATCCTCTGCTCCCAGGATGATGTTACAGCATTCAATCTCTCCTGCATCTGCAAATGCATAAGCCTTTGCAAGAACAACCACATATACATCGTTAACAATTTCCTGCATATACATATAGTTACTGCTAATCTCCGTAACCATATCCGCCGCAACTCTTAACTTGTCCTCATAACTGTTATACTGCTCTCCTGTTATATTTTCAAAGCCGGCACCAAGGAATTCTTCAACCACCTTGTAAATCTCCGGATACATAGTTCCGAAGCCTTCAGGTTTGTCAAGCATCGTAAGTGAACGGAGCATATAAACAAAGCTGTCAACACTCGATTTGCTTGCATCATTGTAAAGAGAAAATGCATCTCTTACCATCTCAAAATATTTCTGTCTTGTCATTCTTACCGGCAACTGACCAAGCATGTCCGCAATCTTGGCATTGATTACTGTATTATCCTTTTCAGAGAAGATACTCTGCACGAGCTTCTGTGTAAAAGCTTCGTCAGAATAATCCGCAGGAAGCTCATTCTCCGGATTTTCTGCATCAAGTCGGTTTAAAATATACTCGAAAATCTGCAGGCAGTCAGCATATGCTGTCAAAACCTTCATGGATGCAATAATTCCGTCTCTTATTGAATTAATCTCCGTAACAGCCTTTTCCCTGTCTGCACCAAGACTGTCTGAAAGAATGTTCTTCTCAATGATTGCATCAATCTTATTCATAATCGTCTTAAATTCAGAACTATCGTCTTCATCCTGAAGGATTTCCTGCATTGCGAAATAATTATATGCAAGTCTTGTATATGAATATCTGTAATACAAAGACATCATCTCATTCGCATAACGCGGAAGATTAATCTCAAGATTTTTCTCTTTTTCTATCTCTCTTGTAATTGTATCCAAAATTGCCATTTTTATCTATATCTCCTGTTAATTATTCTTTATATGTTCATGTGTAAAAAGATGCTCCTGACAGTATTCGTAATTACCATCGCACTTGGAGCAGAATCTGAACACGGCATCCTCGTCGCTTTGCTCCGTCCTACCACAAATTGCACATTTATGCTTCGTAACTTCCATAGCACTCTTAACCTGCTTTTGAAACTGGTGTCGTCTGTATATATCTCTCGGGTCGATTCTCCTGTAATTCCTTGTGGCAAAAAAGAATATAAAAACATTAATAAGTGATACGGAAATCGCCACAACGGTTGTCCAATCCCCGTTTATTGCCGCTGTTACAATCGTTATGGCAAAAACTGCAAGTTCAATATAAGCCATAACCTTCATCTTAATCGGCAATATGAAGAATACATATACCTGTGCTTCAGGATAAGTAAGTCCATATGCAAAAAACAACGAAAAGTTAAGATATGTCGTATCCGGTGAAACCACAACTCCCGTTCCCGTAACCGCCTTTGACACAATATAAATTCCAAGTGAAGCAATAATATGTCCCAGTATTCCGACAAAGAAATACAAGTTAAATCTGAAAGCTCCCCAAACCCTCTCGAGGTTGGTTCCGATAATATAATACAGATACAACGCCAACAGCATAAAAAGAGGACTGCTTGACGGTGGCTGAATTATAAAGGTTACAAGTCTCCAAACCTGTCCTTTAAATATCATTGATGCATCCAAATCCAAATACAAATAATATATATACGG
>JAZNXQ010000264.1:0-1869 GCA_045593945.1 Lachnospiraceae bacterium
ACATATTATTCCTCCTGCCCGTATACCTTGTATCTTTACTCATATTATATCACCTCATATAATAGAGTACAACGCTCGGTTTCTTTTACATTTTTTACCATTTCTTTATTGAGTATATAATATTTTTATGATATAATTATACTGTATAATTGAATAGAAAGTGGATGCGAATTTCCGTTTATGCCCCTAGTTTTCGAAAGGGGTGAGGCCCATGATTAACTTAAGCGATGTACTCACACTTTTGCTTGTTATATTCACGGCATTGTCATACATAGACAGTCATAAAAAGAAATAAGCATCTATCCCCTACCAAAGTTTAGATGCTTATTTCTTATAAGTAATAAATTTACTGGGGCATCGGATATTTCACTTCCGATAACCTTTCTAAGTAGATTATACACTAGGAGACTTGAGAAATCAAGTCTCCTTTTCTAAATTAATCACTCTACTATTTCACAAGTCCGATACACTCATTAATATCTTTAAATCCCTGCACTTCAAGGTATTTCTCAATACCCTCTGCAATCTCAACCGTCGCATAAGGATTAACAAAATTCGCTGTACCCACAGACACTGCTGTCGCACCTGCAAGAATGAATTCCATGGCATCCTCTGCCGTCATAATTCCGCCCATACCTATAATCGGAACCTTAACTGCATTAGCTACCTGATATACCATTCTTACCGCAATAGGCTTAATTGCAGGACCTGAAAGGCCGCCGGTCTTGTTGGCAAGAGCAAATGTCTTACGGTTGATATCAATCTTCATTCCAGTAAGTGTATTGATAAGAGACAATACGTCCGCACCGCCTGCCTCTGCCGCCTTTGCCATCTCTACGATGTTGGTTACATTGGGGCTGAGCTTCATGATAATAGGCTTCTTGGCTCTTTTCTTAAGTTCTGCAGTAATTGCCTCAACAGCCTTTGCATCCTGACCGAAAGCGATACCGCCCTCTTTAACGTTAGGGCATGAGATATTAATCTCCATCATATCTATAGGCTCGTCGTTAAGTCTCTCAACCACTTCACAGTAGTCCTCTGTGGACTTACCGCATACATTTACGATAATCTTCGTATCATACTGTTGCAAAAAAGGAATGTCTCTCTGCACAAAAACATCAATTCCGGGATTCTGCAAACCGATGGCATTAAGCATGCCGCCGTATGTCTCTGCGATTCTCGGAGTCGGATTACCCGGCCACGGAATATTGGCAACACCTTTAGTAACTACCGCACCAAGTCTGTTCAAATCTACAAACTCGCTGTATTCCTTACCCGAACCGAAGGTTCCCGAAGCTGTCATGACAGGGTTCTTAAGTTCAACACCTGCTAAATTAACCTTTGTACTAACCATTACAGCTCCACCTCCCTTGCATCAAATACCGGGCCGTCCTTGCAGATACGCTTGTTATTAACATTAGTATGCTCGTCCTTGTCTTTAGACTTGCATACACACGCAAGACAAGCTCCGATTCCGCAAGCCATCTTCTCTTCCATCGAAATCTGTGCTTCAATGCCACTCGCAATTGCGTATTCTTTGATTGCTCTAAGCATCGGTGTAGGACCACATGCATAGATAATATCTGCTTTAATATCGTTAGCCTTTATGGCATCAATAACCGTTCCCTTGGTTCCTGCACTTCCGTCATCAGTAGCCACATAAAAGTTACCAAGCTTCTCAAATTCTTCATTGAGGAACAACTCATCCCTGTAGCCTGCAACCATAGAAAACTCACAATCAAGTGATTTTGCAAGCTCAAGCATCGGCGGAACACCGATTCCCCCTCCGATAAGGAGTGCCTTTTTACTTTTAAGTGTAAAGCCATTACCGAGAGGTCCCATTATCGCAAGAGTATCTCCTGCAACACA
>JAZNXQ010000265.1:0-19862 GCA_045593945.1 Lachnospiraceae bacterium
ACGGAAATATCTGCATACTCAAGCATCGGCACATCATTTATATCATCACCGAAAGCGATAATTTCAGACCTATCTATGCCCTCTCTCTCAGCAAGCAGTTCCACACCGTTGGCTTTATTGATATTCTTCGGGATCATATCATAACAATCCTTATGTCTGTAAACAAGTGACTCATCAAGGCACACTTCGCCCGAATCAATTATTTGCTGAATAACCTCAAAGCTTTCGGCATCCTGCGGAAACGGTGTAAGCTCCATCTCGTTAGGCTGATACCAGTTGCGGTCACCGCACTTTTCATCAATACGTGTCTTCAAAATTCTGATTTGTTCCATCGCCCTGTCAATGCAGGGATATTTGTAATATTTCTTAGGCGGCAATGCCACGCCGAACTGGAAGCATCCGCCGTTCTCACCAATCAAAATAGGATTCTCAAGTTCAAGCTGTCTTACAAACCCGCAAAGGTAATATGTCGGCTTACCCGAGCAAATCGCTATCCTGTAGCCTGATTTTTCTAATTGTTTTAACTTCTGTGTATCTTCGTAACTAATACCTTTGGCCCTCTGCGCCAGGGTACCGTCCAAATCAAAGACTAATAATTTGTGCATTGGTGTACCACCTTCTTAACTTAGTTTTTACTTCCGACTTGTACTCCGTTCCGCGATTCAAAGTCAAAACCCGTCCTCGCAAATATATTTGCAGGCCGGGTTTATTTTACTCGCTGTCTACGCTGAACTTGTACCCCATGCCCCAAATTGTCTTGATATAGTCGCCCTTGTCGCCGAGTTTGCTTCTAAGCTTCTTGACATGCGTATCAATCGTTCGGGCGTCGCCGAAGTAATCGTAATTCCATACGTGATTAAGTATCTTCTCACGCGAAAGGGCAATGCCCTGATTCTCAACAAAATATGAAAGAAGTTCAAACTCCTTAAAACTCAAATCAACACTCTGTCCGTCAACCGTAACAATATGTGCCGTCTTATTGATAACAATTCCGCCGACATTAGTCTCTTCTTCCTGCATCTTGGAATTAGTGCGGCGAAGTATCGCCTCAACACGAGCTACAAGAATCTTCGGGCTGAAAGGTTTTGAGATATATTCGTCAACACCGAGTTCAAATCCCATAAGCTCATCTCTCTCGTCGCCGCGTGCCGTAAGCATGATAATCGGAGTCTTGTCATGTGCCCTTATCTCACGACATACCTGCCAGCCATCCATCTTAGGCATCATTACGTCAAGAATAACCAGATCTATATTCTTCTCCGTAAAAAATGTATCTATAGCTTCCTCTCCGTCTGCAGCCTCCAAAACCTCATAACCGTTCTTTACAAGGAAGTCCTTAACAAGCTTACGCATTCTGCTCTCATCATCTACAACAAGTATTCTTAATTTGTCCATTTGTATCCTCCTGCAACAGGTCCCTTTTTAAGGTAGTATATACAATCATTATGACAAAATTGTGAAATATAAAGAAATTGCAAAGCAATTTTTTTGAGGAACATAGTTCCTCATTTTTTTAGAAATTGCTTAATCCGGTAAATTCACCTTCAATTCATTCTTAAGCTTATTAAGCGCAATCTCCTGTTCCTGAAGCTCCTGTGCCCAAGATGCGTACTTATCCTGAAGCTTGGTCTCGTAATTGAGAATATTGACATGATTACTATTGAGCGTAATATACGCCATAATAATAATCACTATAATAAGCAAAACATTAAGAAACACTGACCATTTATACTTACTTTTGACAATATCAAGTTCGGATTCCTTCTTAGGCGCACGTTCCGCCTCAAGATACATAAGAGGCTTCTTCTTTGTCTCAGGTTTTGCGGCTTTCTTCTTGGCTTCTGCCTTGTAGGCGGCCTGCTTAGCCCTCTTCTCTGCCGTTTTCTTTTCCGCAGACTGCTTATCCTGCTTAATATACAAATCTTCCTTATCATCCTTCTCATCATCGCCGAAATCCCTGATAGGAAGCTTGGCAACCTGTGACTTATCAATCTCTGCAGAACGCATAAGACGCTCCTGGAGTCCCTTCAGAAACTCATAGCCAATCTGCGTGTGAAATACATCCTTCTGCACAAATTTATTATAAAGAGCAAGCACCGTCTGGTCATTACTCATGTCGTTATTCTCTTTGACATATGCTATTCCGGCAAGTTCCTTCTTAGCTTGCAGATATTCTTCCGTTGTTGTAAAGGTAATGCCGTTAATCATTCTTTCATTCTCTGCCATCGTCCTGCTCCTTTATCTTAATTATAATAATTTTATCACGGAACAGAAAATATGACAACAAAAGAGTTTACAAAGAAAATTCTTTTTAAACGAATTTCCTCCTAAAATTTAAATTTCTTCCTCCGGCAACAGCTCTCCCGTCGGTTCCTTAGCAATCGTCTCAGCTCTTGAAATAACAAGCTTCTGCTGTTCTCCTATTGCCTCTTCATAACCCTTAAGAGCCGCAAAAGGCATAAAAATCTTCGCACGATTGGCAATCTCCATCGGCTGTCTGTACGACCTCGGCCGGGACATATTCAATATATCATCATATCTTCCCATAAATTCTACCTCATGCCTTATGTCCGCCTATCTGCTGATTCCTCTCAACAGTAGTCGCCCCCTCCTGCAAATTCGTTCCTCTAAGCATCGCATTCTTACCATATCTGCTTTGTACCGAAAGCATCGCCTCCTGAATATTACGTTCCTTTAAAAGGCGCTTATTCTCTTCTTCCTTCTTAGCGTAATCAGTGAACAAATCAAGCTGCTCATACTTTTCCTCACCGCACGGCGATTCCTCAACAATATTACACAAAGCCACAGTAACCCTTTTGACATTAAGTCCCTTGTTTACCTGTCTGTCATAAATATCCAGCACCGCTCCCGTAAGCACACTTGTCACGGAAGTATGTTCCTTAAGCCTGTACGAACCGTGCGCCGGCTTCGGAACCGTCCTTCCGTAATGGTCAAGACTCATCTCTCCGTCATAACTGCTACCCTTAGGCAATTCTCTGTCATAACCGATATCAAGTACAACAAGGTCCGTCACTAAATGTTTTGACACAAGTTCCAATGTGAGCAGTTCCAACATCTCCCTAACGATAATACGTGCCTTGTCAAAATCATAGCCACAGCTTAACACCTGCCCCGAAGACAGTGAATTGGCACTCGGCTTATAATTCTTAATATCCCTCATCGTGCATGGTTCCACACCCCACGCATGATCAATCAGTATCTCTGCATCCACACCAAACAATTTAAAAAGGAAATCCTCACCTATCTTGGTTGTAGACATACGGGCAATATCGCCCATCGTAAACATTCCGTTATTCTCCAAACGCTTCGCAATTCCTCGCCCGATTCTCCAGAAATCAGTAAGCGGTCTATGTTCCCACAGCAGTCTCCTGTACCTGTTCTCGTCAAGTTCGGCAACCCTCACACCGTCCTCATCCTCTTCTACATGCTTAGCCACAATATCCATCGCAATCTTCGCCAAATACAGATTTGTCCCGACACCCGCAGTCGCAGTAATTCCCGTTGTATCATAAATATCCTTAATCATTCTTGCCGCAAGTTTCCTTGCAGACAAAGCCTCCCCCGCATCATCCTTATACAGATGCAAATACTCCGTCACATCAATAAAAACCTCATCTATCGAATATACATGTATATCCTCAGCGCTCACATACTTAAGATAAACATTATATATCTTCGCACTGTAATCTATATAGAGCCGCATTCTCGGTACCGCTGCAATATATTCCACAGTTCTGCCGGTGCTCGCCTTAATCTCCTTACACCGCTGTATAACCTCAAAAAGCCTCGCTCTCCCCGGAATTCCGTACTTCTTAAGCGACGGAGATACAGCAAGACAAATCGTCTTCTCTGTTCTCGATTCATCTGCCACGACAAGATTCGCCGTAAGCGGGTCAAGTCCCCTCTCCACACACTCCACAGAGGCATAAAATGACTTAAGATCAATTACAATATAACTTCTGTTCTTCATAATACGCCTCCTTTATTTGATATTTTTATTATAGCAAACATACGTTCTGTTTTCAACATCTTTTTTATTACCAAGTAACAAAAAATCGCCCTGATTATTATCAATCAGAGCGATTATACAGGAACTTTTGTCCCAGCGGAGATGATGGGATTCGAACCCATGTGCCCTTGCGGACAACTTGATTTCGAGTCAAGCTCGTTATGACCGCTTCGATACATCTCCAAATATTCAAACCATAGTAAAGTATAAAATAGGAATGAATTTTCGTCAATACTTTTTAGAACAAAAGCTCCACTAAAATCATTGTACTACTCAAATCTTACAATTTCTTTTTTTAGGCGACTTATTATCTTTTTCTCAAGTCTTGAAATATACGACTGCGAAATGCCTAGAAGATCCGCGACCTCCTTTTGCGTCATTTCGTTCCCGTCCTTCGTATTAAGACCAAACCTGAGCTGTACTATCGTGCGCTCCCTCGCACTAAGCTTATTAATCGCCTTATTAAGAAGCTTACGTTCAACTTCATCCTCAATATCCCGATATATTGCATCCTCGTCCGTTCCGAGAATATCCGATAACAAAAGCTCATTACCATCCCAGTCCACATTAAGCGGCTCATCAATTGATACCTCAAGTTTTGTCTTGCTGTTACGTCTCAAATACATAAGAATTTCATTTTCGATGCATCTTGACGCATAAGTCGCAAGTTTAATATTCTTAACCGGATTATATGTATTAATCGCCTTTATAAGACCAATTGTGCCTATTGATATCAAGTCCTCAACCCCAACACCCGTATTATCAAATTTTTTTGCAATATACACAACAAGTCTCAAATTATGCTCTATAAGCACAGAACGCGCCTGTTGCTCATTTTCCGTCCCGAGTTCCGCTATTACAGCAGCCTCCTCATCCGGTTCCAAAGGTGGCGGAAGCACCTCTGCACCCCCGATATAGTGAATATCACCCTGTTTTTCCAACAGCCAGTTTTTAAATGTAGGTATCACCCTAAGCTGAAAATTATTAGGCATTGCCACTTTCACAAACATATATATTAATTCCTCCTCATCATCTCTTCACCATGAAGCAGCATATGATACGAGCCGTCACCTGCTAAGCCGCCATCATATAATGCAACATAATTTTTTTCAGTTTCATATTCTATCGTATGGTTTTTAAACTTCATCCTGTCTATACAGATACCTACCAAAAATTTTTCATTTGGTGTGCCTACCGCCCGGAACGGTATCATACGTATTCCTTTCCCCCGATAAAGTCCTGTGTCCATAATTCCATTCTTATAAAACTTTTTCACAGCCTCCAAAAACTCTGAGTCCATAATATCTTCGACTACCCCAATCTCAATAACATGGACTGCCTGCCCGGAAATCGGCTCAACAAGATGATTTCCCGTATCAGCAAGTGCTGTGACTTTCTTCTCCTTTTCTCCCATACACACCGTTACCTCCCAGTATATGGTCTTCGTATCTTTCACTTTCTTCAACATAAAAATTGTCGGCATCCCCAAAACTAAACATATAAGCGCCCCAAGACACACAAAGTACCATGATACTGCCTTGTTTTCTGCCGTACTTACAAGCGTATTCCAATAATATCCGACCACCGTGTACCCATACACCGCATTTAAAACACCACCTGTCAAAAAAGATATCATATAAAAAACAGCCGTTATTCCAAGCATCTTATATATTTTCTCTCTTTTTCGATAAAAAGCGATGACCATCATCAAAAAATCACACCCGGCCATCACCGTAAGCGTTCTCCCTACCACTCCCACGTTACGCAAAAGGAGCATTATACACAGTAATACCGAGCCTGCAAAAGCTGCCAAAAAGCACCGAAAAAGCGTGGACTTTCTTCTCACAATACTTCCCGTAAGCTTAAGAACCACAAATTCAAACATCAGATTTATCAGAAACACTATATCCAAATATATTTCGTAATGCAATCTACCTCCTTTACGGATTAAAAATTACCAAGAACATCTTCATTATAAATCTTAACCCTCGCAAATTTTGTCAAAATCTGTAATGCCTATCCCTTTTTAAACCTACTTTTTTCGACATTTACAGCTTTCTTCTTCGTACGCCTCCGCGTTGCACCGTCCGGGCTGCGTAGCTGTAATGAAGGGATTTTCTCGCAACACTTTAAGAACTTAAGAAGTACTAATACTTTTACTTTCCGCCCTTTGATTTTGTGCCGCTTCGAGAAACTTGCAGAATTGAAGAAGTTCAAGAAATGTAGGGATTTAGTATATTTTAATTTATGATTTTGCGAAGACAACATAGACCTTTAGTAGAACTCACTTTATAAACGCTTCGATGAAGCACGCCCCGTAAGCCTTGTCTGAGTAACAAGGTGATTCTATACCATTAATAAGAGATAATACTACTATCACCTTGTTACGAGTTGATGGAGGGGCGTGCCAATAAAACATCGAAGCGCATAATGTGTTAGTTCTACTTAAGGTCGTAGAGTTGCGAGTAAAATCATAAATTAAAATATACTAAATCCCTACATTTCAGAACTTCCGTTCAATTCCGCTCAGACAACTCTGCGCGGCACAATTAGGCGGAAAGTTTAAAAGTATAAGTACTTTAAAGTTCTTATGTTGCCTTCGAAAATCCCTTCATTACAGCTACGCAGCCCGGACAATGCAACGCGGAGGAGTACGAAAAAAGCGCCTACCGTTATGGTAAGCGCTTAATAGCTTGTCTTATCTGTTGGAACGATTGCGGAGAAAATCCGGAATCTTAAGTCCCTTCTCCTCTACATTGGGAGCAGGCTTCGGAACCGGCTCGAAGTTAATGTTAGGCTTAACTTTAGGTTCCTGGAAAGTCTGAATTGTATCCGGTGTTGATGTCGGCATCGGAGCTACAGGCGGCGCCGTGTAGTTAGCTGCCGGATTGAATGTCGGAGTTGTAAGGGGTTTTACACTTCCTGCCGGATTATATGTATTGTAGTTAAGGTTAACGTTCTTGGTAACTTCTAACTTGTTGATATCCGGAAGACCTGTTGCGATAACTGTAATTGTTACTTCATCAGGAGTTGTTCCGTCATACATAGCACCAAAGATAACGTTAGCAGTCTCACCTGCAAGACCTTCAACATAGCTTGCTGCATCTGCTGCCTCAGGAAGGCTGATATCACCTGAAATGTTGATGATAACATCTGAAGCACCCTGGATTGTTGTCTCAAGAAGCGGGCTGGCAACTGCCATCTTAACTGCTTCAACCGCCTTATCTTCACCTTTAGCTGTACCGATACCGATATGGGCCACACCCTTGTTGCTCATTACTGTCTGTACATCTGCGAAGTCAAGGTTGATAAGACCTGGAACATTAATAAGGTCTGTAATACCCTGAACTGCCTGCTGTAAAACTTCATCCGCCTTCTTAAGGGCTTCAGGCATTGTTGTTCTTCTATCAACAATCTCAAGTAATTTATCATTAGGAATAACGATAAGTGTATCTACGCTCTCTTTCAAACGCTCAATACCGCTGTTAGCGTTATTCATACGTGTCTTAGCCTCAAAACGGAAGGGCTTGGTTACAACGCCTACCGTAAGGATTCCCTGCTCTTTGGCGAGTCTTGCAACTACCGGTGCTGCACCTGTACCGGTTCCGCCACCCATACCGCATGTAACGAATACCATGTCAGCGCCCTGGATAGCCTGAATAATCTCTTCTGCACTCTCTTCTGCAGCCTTCTCACCAACTTCAGGTTTTGCGCCTGCGCCCAAACCTTTGGTCAGCTTCTCGCCAATCTGAAGAGTCTGTGCTGCTTTACAAAGCTGTAAAGCCTGTTTATCTGTATTAACACCGATGAATTCTACACCACCGATATTCTCATCCACCATTCTGTTAACTGCATTATTACCGGCACCACCTACGCCGACAACAATAATCTTTGCTGATGATTCAGCTTCATTTGTTCTAATCTCGAGCAAGGGATTCTCCTCCTTTATAATATTGTTCCATGTCTCTCCCCGAAACATGAACTTATTTCCTATTCCCATCTAATACTTTAGTACCTTTTCTAGTACTCTTATACTATAATACAACCATTTACAATAATAATCAATCATTATTTTGAAAAATTTTATAATTTTTTTCAATATATTGTGGTTTTAGTGATTTTTGCGGGCTTTTGACCACATTTTATTCGCCGCTCTGCCTGAACCAGAAACTGTCGTTTCCTTCACGGTAATTTTCAAGATTAAGTACACCTGAATATTCCATAAGACTTGGTAACAAAACCTTAACTTTTGTCATTTTTTCATCAAGAAATTCATCCTTACCGAGTACTATCTCTATATTGCCAACGTACAACGTCATATTAAGTTCAGAATCAAACACAACCTTGTCCGCATTAATTTCATTCTTCTTTATCATCTTACCAAGGCTGAGTATCAAAGAAAAACTCTCTTCCTTCTTTGTAGGGAGCTTCTGATGTAATACCATTTGTCCAAAATCAAGCCCCTCCATAAGAATCACTCCGTCAAGCTGCTCCTTGCTTAACTCGACAACAATTCCGTCCTTATCAAAATAAATGTAAAAGTCCTTATAATATACGTAACCTATTATATCTTTTCCGTAAACCGTCACATTAGCCTTATCGGGCCACTTAACATCTATCTCATATTTTGCGATAAACGGAATCTCTTTGTCCTGCTTGTCCACAAACATGGCATAAACCGGATTGAATTCTATATCCTCCGTAAAAATCAGGCTTTTGAGTTCCTCGTCGCTGTATCGCAGCGTATTGCCGGAAAAAGCAAACTCTGTAATACGAAGTGAGTATAAGTAATATCCGGCAACCGCAAGAGCGATACAAATTATTAATGCTATTATTAATCCGGAGTACTTTTTCATTTTATCACACGCTTTCTATAATACTTGCTCCCAAGTCCTTTAAATTATAAACCAAGCTCTCATATCCCCGTTTTATATGAGAATATCCGTCGATTGACGAAAATCCTTCTGCTCCGAGTGCCGCAAGCACAAGTGCTGCACCACCTCTTAAATCCCTGGCTGTAAGCTCTGCGCCGCAGAGATGTCCTGTTCCGTTTACTATCGCATTCTTCCCCGAAACAGTTATATCCGCCCCCATCTTAACGAGCTCATCCACAATCATAAACCTGTTTTCAAAAATATTTTCTTTAATTACACTTCTTCCATCGGCAAAGCTGAGCAGACTCATAATCTGCGATTGCATATCCGTAGGAAATCCCGGATAAGGCCTGGTAACAATTCTTCTGACTGATTCAAGCGGTCTTCCCTGTTTTGCACGTCTGATATGCAAAATATCCTCCCACATAGTCACAGCCGCACCACTCTTTACAAAAACATTAATCTCATTTTTAATGTGATTTACAGGCACACCTCTTACCGTAAGACTACCATCACTTATAAGTGCAGACGCCATATATGTCCCGGCGACAATACGATCTCCCGGAATACGCCATTCAATGTCATGCAATTTTTTGACACCGTTGATTCGTAAAACCGAACCTCCGATACCGCTTATATCTGCGCCCATAGCATTAAGCATGAGGCACAATTCTTCTATCTCCGGTTCTCTCGCACAATTCTTAAGTACAACACGTCCTTCTCCAAGTACAGACGCAAATATGCAATTCTCCGTAGCACCAACACTGGGATACGAAAATCTCACGGTAACATTGTCTCTTTTCTTAAATACAGCCTGTGCCACCCTGCTGTCCAAATCCCCAACAAGCACCATTCCAATCTTTTTAAGTGCTTCAAGGTGAATATCAACCGGTCTTATACCTATAGGGCAACCTCCCGGATACGGAATCTTCGCCTGTTTTTTTCGCGCCAACAAAGCTCCGAGCATAACAAAAGAACCTCTGAGCCTTCCTGCAAGTCCTTCCGAAATCTCATATGTTGTCAGATTAGTTGCATCTATAATAACCGCATCTTTCTCACGTTTTGTTTTACAACCTATTTCCTCAAGCAAGTGCAATATATCTTCCACATCACCGATATCGGGACAATTATTAAGTCTTGTAATGCCTTTATTTAAAATTGAAGCCACGAGCATCGGAAGTGCTGCATTCTTGGAACCCTGAAGTCTGATTTCTCCACAAATAGGATGCCCTCCTTCAATAATTATCCTAGAGGCAGTCATCGTAAGATCAGAAATCACATTTTCCATATTCCGCCTCCGAAACATGATATATCATAATATACGCAGACGGATTTATTTTCGTTACTATTTTATTAATTTTATCTGTCTTGATACGCTGAGCGCCAGCCCCATCTCTGCAAGGAGAAATGCAGCCGAAGTACCACCATAACTTATAAACGGCAACGTAATACCTGTATTAGGTATCGTGTTAGTTACTACGGCGATATTAAGTATAACCTGAATCGCAATATGCCCCATAACACCAACAACAAGGAGTGACCCGAACAAGTCAGGTGCATTATTGGCAATAACCATAAAGCGCCATATCATGAACAAAAACATAAGTATTACGCACACAGCACCGAAAAGGCCGAGTTCCTCACAAATAATCGCAAAAATCATATCATTCTGCGGTTCCGGAAGGAAATTGAGCTTTTGAATACTGTTACCGAGTCCTTTACCGAAAAAGCTTCCCGAACCTATTGCGTACAAACTCTGCAACGTCTGAAAGCCGGTTCCGCTCGCGTAGTCCTCAGGACTCAACCACGCCTGGATACGCTCAAGACGAAAACTCTCGCTAAGTGAAATAAGCCAGTCGATTTTTAAAACTATAAACACAACTGCACCGATTGCTATAACTCCCATAGTCACAAAAAACTTATAATCCGGACTTGCAACAAATACAACAACAACCGCTATACCCGCAACAATAAGTGCAGTACTTAAGTTGTCAGTTATCTGCCACAAAAGGAGCGAAATGGGTGCAATAAGCATAAGAATCAAAAAAACATATCTTAATTTTACTATCTTCTTATTCCACTTGTTAATTATGTATGCAAGGAACAATATCACGGCAATCTTAACAAACTCTGCCGGCTGAAATGAAAACGAACCTACTCCGAGCCAACGTGTCGCACCATTTACCGTAATTCCAAGCGGTGTAAGTACAAGAAAAATAAGGATATAAGAAGCCAAATAGCCAAGTACTGCAAATCTCACAAACTTATGATAGTCCATAAAAGATATCCAAAACATTGCGATAAAACCGAGCACAGTTGCTATTATCTGATTTTTAAGATACTCTGTTGCCGTAATGTTCTGAAGCTGCGCTGTATAAGAAACCGTACTGTACAACATGATCATTCCGAAACAAACCAAAAAGCATATTATAATAACAAGACTGTAATCATAATATCCTCTCATACGCTTCTGCTTTTCTCTTGCCTGCTCCATCACATCACCTCTTTTATATATTTAGAGTGCTCTTACATATTCCTTAAAAATACGTCCGCGCTCCTCGTAATTCTTAAACATGTCAAAGCTTGCACATGCCGGGGACAATAAAACCGCATCTCCACTTACCGCATTATCATAGCAAAATTCAACTGCTTCCTTTAGCGTTTCCGCAAATACGATATCATCAAATCCCTGCTCTTTTGCAGCATCCGCAATCTTAAATCTTGTAACACCAATTAATACAAGCTTTTTAAGATGTCCCTTAAAGGTCTTAGCAAAATCCGTAAAATCCGAATTTTTCTCAGAACCACCCGCTATAAGAAACGTCGGACGTGTCATGGAATTAACCGCCTTTATTGAAGAATCGGGATTCGTTCCCTTGGAATCGTTATAATACAAAACTCCGTTAACATCTTTTACAAATTCTATACGATGCTCAATAGCAACAAAATCACAAATCACCCTGCCGATTGTCGCTATATCAAGACCCATTGCAATTCCGGCAGCTGCCGCAGCCATGGCATTTTCATAATTATGAGCACCGATTATCTTCATATCATCAGTCTTGCAGATAATATTCTTCTCACCGTTTACGCTGTAGTAAAGTGCTCCGTCCTCATAAAAAAGTCCGTCTCTAAGCACTGTTTCACTACTAAAATACATAACCCGGCACTCAAGTGATGTACTGAACTCTCTAAGCACGACATCCTCATAATTAAGTATACACACATCCTCAGGGCACTGATTCTTTGTTATGCTTTCTTTAACCGCAATATAGTTCTCCATCGTCTTATGTCTGTTAAGATGATCCGGAGTTATATTGAGTATCGCTGTAATCTTCGGTGCAAACTTATGCGCACTTTCAAGCTGAAAACTGCTTATTTCCGCAACGGTAACTGAACTTTCCGTGGTCTTTGTAACCTCTTCCGTATAAGGAATTCCGATATTACCTACCACAAAAACCTCAGGAAATGCTGCTTTCATTATCTCGCCCGTAAGCGCAGTAGTTGTCGTCTTACCATTAGTTCCGGTGATTGCAACCACCTTGCCTTTTTCAAAGTAATAAGCAAGCTCTATCTCTCCCCACACAGGAATATTCATACCCTGTGCCGTAAGTACAATATCAGAATCAATCGGAATTCCGGGACTTATCACAAGTAAATCAATATCCACAAGAAATTCCTGTTTAAACTCACCGAGTCTCATCTCCACAACACCCGAAAGTTCCTCCGGCAATGAAAAATTCACATTACCGTCATACAAAACAGGCACTGCCTTACCTGCACCCATTAACAATTTTATCGAAGAAATACCGCTTTTACCGCCTCCGGCAACAAGTATCTTTTTTCCTTCCAAATTCATAATATTCTCCATTCCGCCGTTGTGACACCGGCACTAATAATATTTTACAGTGCCAGATACGCAAGCAGACACATAATTGTCGTTACAATCGAAAATACAGCAGTTACTCTTGTCTCCGACCAACCGCAAAGCTCAAAGTGATGATGAATCGGGGACATTTTGAAAAGTCGCTTACCACCTGTTTTCTTAAAATATGTCACCTGTATAATTACAGACAAAATCTCTGTCATGTAAATAAGCGCAATCATCGGCAAAAACAAAGGAAGATTAAGCATATATGCCGCAGATACAACAAATCCGCCAAGTGCCAGAGAACCTGTATCTCCCATAAATACCTTTGCAGGATGCACGTTAAAAAGCAAAAAGCCCATAAGTGCTCCGACTACTGCTCCGGTAACCGGTCCGATTCCGATGCCCGTTCCTAGTGCCACCATCGTAAAGAACACCGCAATAAGAAGTGTTACACTGGTACAAAGTCCGTCAAGTCCGTCCGTAAAGTTTGCACCATTTACGGTGCCGAGCACTATAAAAAAGAATATCGGAAGAAAAAAGATTCCCATATCAAGTATCTTGCCGCCCGTAAAAGGTATAATAGCGCCTGTTCCGACATCTGAAAATCTCATAAGATAAACCGCAAATACTGCAGCCACAAGGAACTGTCCAAGCATCTTCTGCCATGGAAGAAGACCTTTTGGATTCTTCATAACAACTTTTATAAAATCATCAAGAAAGCCTACAAGTCCAAAGCCCAAAGTAACAAACAAAATCGGGGCAATCTTCGGATTATCCTTAATATAAAACACACTCGTAATCAATATCGCCGTAAGGAACACTATTCCGCCCATAACAGGAGTACCCGACTTCTTAAGATGCTCCTTCGGACCTTCCTCTCTTATAGGCTGACCAAATTTAAGTCTTTTCAAAAAAGGAATTGCTATAGGGCAAAGAATTGCACTTATGGCAAATGCTATAATAACCGGTAATATAATATCTGTTTTCATCTTTTCACCTCAAAAGTTTCATTTGCATTTTAGTATAATTCGTTTCAGACGAATAATCAATCATTTTCCACAATATCTACAGGAATTTCAAGATAGGGTAAAATATTTTCGTAGAGTTCTTTTATTACGGGTGCCGCAATCGTACCTCCGTAATAGGTCCCCTCCGGCTCATCAATTATTACCATTGCTATAACCTGCGGATCATCTGCCGGTGCAAATGCCACAAATGAAGAAATATATTTGTTAAGACTTCGCGGCAGCTTCTCAGAAGTCGCTGTCTTGCCACCTATACTGTAACCTTCAATATACGCATTCTTACCGCTTCCGCTCTCTACTACCTGCTCTAAAATATATCGTACCGTCTCCGAAGTTTTCTCCGAAACAATTCCGCCTGTCGTTTTATACTCAAATGTATTTATAACCTCGCCATCGGGCGAAAGCACATCAAGCCCGAAATGCGGTGTCACCCTGTTTCCTCCGTTTATAAGCGAACTCACGGTCGTAAGAAGCTGAATCGGTGTTATCTGAAATGATTGCCCGAATGATACCGTTGCAAGTTCTACAAGCCCCATATTTTCTTTCTTGTGCATGATTGTTGCTGCTTCACCCGGCAAATCAATTCCGGTCTTCGTAAGAAGTCCAAACTGTTTAAAATACTTATAATAATTATCTATTCCGAGTCTCTGTCCGACATCAATAAATACCGGGTTACAGGAAACCTTTGCTCCTTCAAGAAAAGTCTCGCCTCCGTGGCCTATAACCTTGTGACACTTTATTCGCCTGTCTTCCACAATTCTAAATCCCGGACATGAAAATGTGTCATTTAACGAAACCACACCTTCCTCAAGCCCTGCAGACATCGTTATAATTTTAAATGTGGAGCCCGGCTCATAAGTATCATTAATCGCTTCGTTTCTCCACATCTGATTCAGTAAATTCTGCTTTTCCTCTGTTGTAAGCGAGGTCGTAACCTCGTAATTCAATGTATATGGAGTATTAAGGTCAAACTCCGGTACATTCACCATTGCCATAATATTCCCGTTCTGCGGATTCATTACTATTATCGATACCCTATTTGCCTGCTTTTGTTCCATTACTTTTTCGGCAAGCTGCTGGGCATACATCTGGATATTTATGTCCATGCTGATGCGTAGATTATTGCCGGAAACCGGGTCAATCCTCGCCTCTGCTTCATTTTCAAGCTCTATTCCTCTTGCATCTGTGAGCGTAAGGATCTTACCGTTTGTTCCTTTAAGCCACGACTCATATTTAACCTCAAGTCCTATTATTCCCTGATTGTCACTTCCTGTAAACCCAATTACGGTTGAAGCAAGTTCGTTATAAGGATAATACCTTTTGTAGTCCTCATCTACTTTGACGCCTGCAAGATCATAGGCTCTTATTCTGTCACCTATGGTCTTATCCACATTTGACTTGATTCGCTCCATTGCACTGACCTTTTCGACGCTTTTTCGCACGGTCGCCTCGTCTACGCTAAGTTCTGCCGCCAATACTTTTATTACAGTCTCGGCATCTTCAATTTGGTTATGAATTACCGATACCGTGCAAACCGTCTTATTGGTTGCAATAATATTACCATTAATATCAAGTATC
This sequence comes from Lachnospiraceae bacterium, assembly GCA_045593945.1. Lineage (GTDB taxonomy): Bacteria > Bacillota > Clostridia > Lachnospirales > Lachnospiraceae > SIG300. The sequence continues at coordinate 15,379 of JAZNXQ010000265.1, forward strand.
ATGCCTCTTGCCGCTTTTACCGGGCGTTCTCTCTCCTGCTGTTCTTTCGCAAGAGAAGAATAATGCTCTGCCCTAAAAATCATCAAATATCCGACTCTAACGCAAAGCATTATACCCATAAGTATGACAAACGCACAAAAAATTATTATCTTTTTCCTATTTCGTGTAATCTGGTAATTCATATCCACCGTCAAAAAATTCGTTAATATAGTCTATTAACATTATCTGCGGGATATGAATAAATCAAGTTGTAGTTTCCCCTGTCGGTGTCTGCACAATCGGCTCTTCCCATTCCTCTGAATAACTTGGGTTAGGATACTGCGGTTCCTCAGGTACCTCGGGAGTACTCGTCTCCGGCTCCACTGGAATCTCAGGTTCAGGTTCAAAATCCTCAAGTGAAGAATGAACGTTAAGACTCGGAAGAATCTCCTCAAGAATATCTCTTGCAAGCCCTGATGCATATGAACTATTTGACTGTTTTTCAACATTAGGCTCGTCAACAATTACATAAATAAGTACCTCCGGCTTTTCAACAGGTGAAAAACCTATAAATGAAACAAGATAGTTTTCCTTGTCCTTGATACCCTTCTCTGCCGTACCTGTCTTACCTCCGATTGAATACCCCGCAATCGCGGCATTCTTACCTGTTCCTCCAACTACAACGCTTTCAAGACTATCCACAAGAAGTTCGGAAGTCGCATTGCTTATTGTCTGTTTTACAAGAATCGGCGAAAGTTCTTTCACCGTATTACCTTCTGCATTGGTAATTTTCTTAACAACATGCGGCTCATAATAATATCCGCCGTTAATAACTGAGGCATATGCCGTCGCCATCTGAATCATAGTCACATTATAGTTCTGTCCGAATGAGCTTGTTGCAAGGTCTGATGCCTTCATATCCTTGGCCTTGTAATAAAGTCCCTCTGCAGAGGCCTCACCGGGAAGGTCTATTCCCGTAAGTCTGCCGACCCCGAAATTCTCCTGATATTTCACAAAAGTATCCGCACCGGTCTGCGCCGCAAGCTCCATCATCGCAACATTACATGAAAAAGCAACACTTTCTTTTAATGTAAGCTTGTTATGTCCGTATTTATTGTGGCAATGAATATCCCAGCCTCCGACATGAAGCTTACCTTTGCAAACAAAAGTTTTATTCATGTTAGCAATATTCTCTTCAAGAGCCGCTGCCACCGTAAAAATCTTCGCAGTAGAACCCGGCTCAAAAGTATCACTTATACAGTAATTACGCCACAATGAATAATAAAACTTAAGCTTGTCATCATCGGTCATACCGGCAATTTCTTCTTCTGTGAAAAAAGCACTTAAATCACGCGGATTATTAAGATCATAAAAAGGATAACTTGCCATGGCATATACTTCACCGTTGTTAGGGTTCATAACAACCACTGCCGTATTGGCACTTCCCGTTGTATCCTGAAATTCCTGTATTTTCTTCTCAACAATTCTCTGAATATTAGTATCAATCGTAGATACAATAGTATTGCCGTCAACCGCAGGTTGTACAACACTCTCAATATCACTGTCGGCATTGAGATATCCGTACTTTCGTCCGTCCTTACCGTTCAGGGTTGTATTATAATATTCCTCAATTCCCCATGTTCCCACATTACCTGAATTGGTAAACCCTATAATGTCACATGCAAGTGTATTATAAGGATATATTCTCTGATACTCTTCTTCAAACCATACACCCTGGATATTATTATGAGAATATGCTACGCCGTCTGCATTCGTAAACCATAACGGTGCAGGTTTAATCTCACCTTTTGACAAGCTCAAAAATGCCTCTATATCAGAAAGTGTAAGCCCTTTCTCATAGCGGTAATAACTGCTGTTACCATTCTCTGCAACAATCCTTCTTATTTCGCTCTCATCGTATCCAAAGCAATTACAAAGTGCACTTATTGTCGGTTCAAGATATTTACCGCTATCCGAACGCATAATCTTCGGGTCGATAATAAGATTATATACCTTAACGCTTGTCGCAAGCACGATGCCGTTCCTGTCAACTATATCACCACGCTGATAAGGTATAGTCTTTGTCTCATACTTTTGCTGCGACAGAATCTGCTTGCTGTACTGCGCACCATTTGTCATATTAATATATGTCAAACGTCCGCATAACCCAACCAAAGCCAGCACTATTATTAGAAATAATAGCACCAGCTTTGTCTGCATCTTTCTCGTTATTTTCTTTAATTTCTTCTCATGGCTTGTGTCCATTATGTACCCCCGCCTGCTCTACGCCCTAATTACCAAAATGCGAATATATGCTGTGTTCTTCTGCTGAGGAAATTGAACCGTACTGTCTTACATACTCAGAATTAACATCCTCATAGTACACAATCTGGTCACTCTTCGGATACTGCATTCCAAGCTCTTCGGTTGCAACACTGTACACATAATCAAGGTCGATATAACTGCTCACCTGATTCTCAAGTGCCCTGTTCTCCGAAACAAGTCCGTTAAGTTCAGCCTCCAGTTCATTGATATTCTCAAGTCTTACTCTTATATCGGTCTGCAACTGTACATAATCAATACATAAAACAAGAGTTATAGCCGCGGCCACAAGAATTCCTACCATGGAAATCCAGCTTATTCTCGCCGGTTCCTTATTAACCGCTATTCTTTTATTAATTTTTCTTTTTTCTTCCGTAAACGGTTGCTGTGACGGTGGTGCAAAAACCGCTTCCTTGCGGACTGTGTTTCCGTCGATATATGTGATTTGACGCAAATCGTACTTATAATCCTTCGTCATCACATATCACCTCTTTCCAAAATCCTTTTTGTTATATCATTCTGCCTTTTCGAAAATTCTTAATTTGGCACTCTGAGATCTTTTGTTAAATTCAAGTTCTTCATCACTCGGTAAAACGGGCTTCCTTGTAACATTGTGTCCCTTAGACTTTTTGCCGCATACACATACCGGGAAGTCCGGCGGACATATGCAGGGATTTTCACTCTGTTTAAAATGTGTTTTAACAATCCTGTCCTCAAGTGAATGAAATGTAATAATACATAATCTTCCGCCCGGATTCAGCAAATCAATCATGTCATCCAGCGAATCTTTAAGAACCTCAAGCTCCTTGTTGCACTCAATACGAATAGCCTGAAAAGTCCTCTTTGCAGGATGTCCGCCCGTAGCCCTTACCTTTGCGGGTATCGCATTCCTTATAAGTTCAACAAGCTCTCCTGCCGTCTCTATCGGATGTTCTTCTCTTGCTTTTACGATGTGCTTTGCAATGTTCTTGGCAAATTTGTCTTCCCCGTAATCACGAATAATCCGATATAACTCCATCTCACTATAGTCATTAACTATATCTCTTGCCGTAAGCTCCTGTCTTACGTCCATTCTCATATCAAGCGGTGCATCCGGTTCCCTATAGGTAAATCCTCTCTCAGCCGTATCAAGCTGGTAGGAGGAAACCCCGAGGTCGAGTAAAATCCCATCGACCCCGGAGATGTTTAACTCATTCATAACCTGTCGTATTCTGCAATAATTACTTCTTACAACAGTCACCTTGTCCGAAAATTCCGTAAGACGTGCCGTAGCCGCTGCAATCGCATCGGCATCTTGATCAATTCCGATAAGTCTTCCGCTTTCACCAAGGCTCTTGCAAATCTCATACGAGTGACCTGCACCACCCAAGGTTCCGTCAACATATATTCCGTCTGCTTTTATCTTCAATCCGTCTATGCATTCCTGCAATAATACGGATTTGTGTTCAAATGCCATCCCGTCACCTCATAGCGTTTAAAATGCTCACATTTTTTAAATTCCAAGTCCCATCTGCGACATATTCTCTGCGATATCTTCCATATTGTTGTCTGCTTCATTAGCTTCGCTTACTTCAATCCACTTATCCTTGCTCCAGATTTCAACACGTCTGGAAACGCCGACAAGTACCACTTCCTTGTCAAGACCTGCAAACTCTCTTAAAACCGCCGGCAAGAGTATACGTCCCTGTTTGTCCACTTCACAGGTAGTAGCTCCCGCGAGGAAAAATCTGGCGAACTTTCGTGCATTCATATTAGTAAGTGGCAACGCTCCGAGCTTCTCCTCAAAGTTCTTCCACTCTTCATTCGGGTATGCAAATAAGCATCCATCAAGTCCCTTTGTCACAACAAATTCATCTCCAAGCGCATCTCTTAACTTGGCCGGAACTATCAGTCTGCCTTTAACGTCGATCGTATGATTAAATTCACCCATCAACATGCAAAACACCTGCCTAACCGAACTACCACTTCTCTTCTTTTGTATCTGCCGCGAGCCACTTTAGTGAAAAACCTGTATATTCCGGTATGAAATTTACCACTTCAGACCACTTTCCACCACTTTCGCCCACTTATAAGTATATATTACAGCATTTCAAATAAAAAAACAAGCTTTATTTTCATGTTTAGTTATTTTTCTTTTAGGCATTAAGAACTAAGACAGCCTTCCTTATTTTTTAGCTTGTGAC
>JAZNXQ010000266.1:0-1712 GCA_045593945.1 Lachnospiraceae bacterium
AAATTACATATATAATAAACATTTTTGCATTGTAATCAGTGCAATAATATTCAATAATATAAATAACACATCAAAGCATAGGAGGAATATGTTATGAAGATTCTGGTTTTGGGCGGAGCAGGCTATATTGGCTCACACACAGTGTATGAATTAATTGATAAGGGTGAAGATGTTGTAATTATTGATAATTTGGAAACCGGACATATTGAAGCGGTTCATCCTAAGGCAAAGTTCTATCAGGGCGATATTCGTAACCGCTCTTTTGTGGACAGCGTTCTTGATAACGAAAAAGATATTGATGCGGTAATACATTTTGCTGCCAACTCACTTGTCGGCGAGAGTATGGTTAATCCGCTTAAGTATTATGATAACAATTTGTGCGGAACCAAAGTACTTCTTGAGTCACTTGTAGCACACGGAATCGATAAGATTGTATTTTCATCAACAGCGGCAACTTACGGCGAGCCCGACAAGACTCCGATTATGGAAGGCGACCGTACAGAACCGACCAACACATACGGCGAGACAAAGCTTGCCATGGAGAAGATGTTCAAGTGGACGGGAGTTGCTCACGGTTTAAGATATGTATCTTTAAGATACTTTAATGCATGCGGTGCTCATCCGAGCGGCAAAATCGGCGAGGCTCACAATCCCGAGACTCATCTTATTCCGCTTATTTTACAGGTACCTAACGGCAAGCGTGAGGCAATCAGCATTTTCGGCGACGACTATCCTACCAAGGACGGTACATGTATAAGAGACTACATCCATGTACTCGACCTTGCACAGGCTCATATCCTCGCAGTTAAATACCTTATGGAAGGCAACGAAAGCAACGTATTTAACCTCGGTAACGGCGTAGGTCATTCAGTACGCGAAGTTATTAACGCAGCCGAGAAGGCAACAGGCCAGAGCATTAAAGTCCAGATGGCGGACAGACGTGCCGGAGACCCTGCAATCCTCATTGCGTCCAGCCAGAAAGCGAAGGATGTTCTCGGTTGGAAACCTGAGCATGACGATATTGAAGAGATTATCGCAAGTGCCTGGAACTGGCACAAGAATCATCCCAACGGATTTAATTCATAATATCAGCCAAATCAAAAGCGCGCATTTACCGTACTTCCACACGGTATGCGCGCTTGTTTTTATTATTTTACTGCCTTAAGTTCATCATCTTCAACGATAATTTTAATAGTATCGCCCATCGAAACATTCCCTTCAAGAATCAGCCTTGCAGCCAGTGTCTCAACTGTCTTCTGAAGATATCTCTTAAGCGGTCTTGCACCGTAAACGGGATCATAAGAACGGTCGATAATAACTGCCCTTGCTTCCTCTGACAAAACAATCTCAAGCTCTCTGTCCGCAAGACGCTTATTCACATCAGCAACCATTAATTCAATAATATGACTGATGTTGTCCTTGGTAAGCGGTTTGAACATAATCATCTCATCAAGTCTGTTAAGGAACTCCGGTCTGAAATGACGTCTTAATTCACCTGTTACCGCTTCCTGACACGCCTCGGTAATCTCCCCAGTCTCATCAATTCCGTCCAAAAGGTATGCTGAACCGATATTGGAGGTCATAATAAGCACAGTATTCTTAAAATCAACCGTTCTGCCCTGCGAATCAGTGATACGACCGTCATCAAGCACCTGTAAAAGAATATTAAACACATCGGGATGTGCTTTCTCAATCTCGTCAAAAAGCACTAC
>JAZNXQ010000267.1:0-6316 GCA_045593945.1 Lachnospiraceae bacterium
CATATTGTATTGCCGGAGACAGAGGAGAATGATACTGTAATAGTATATGCTCCGAACGGTGATTTTGGTGATTACGAGGATGAAGAGCTTGTTTATGAAGACGGCCTTAAGGTTATCGAATTTGAAGAAGATATAGAGATAATCGAAGCATTCGTTAGCGAGAGCCAGCTTATGACTGCAGACGAAGCATTTGAGTTCCTTACTAAGGAGAACGAAGAGAAGCAGATATATAAGGTTGTTAAGGGCGACTGTATGTGGAATATTGCTAAGGCTCACGGCATGACTACGAGTCAGTTGTTTGCGCTTAATGAGAATATAACTGAGAAGTCTATTCTTCGTATAGGACAGGATGTTGTTATTACGGTGCCGGAACCGGAACTTTCGGTATTAACTGAAGAGGTTGTGACATATGACGAGTATTATAATGCACCTGTTCAGTATGTTTATAATGATTCATGGTATACAACCAAATCCGTGGTTTTACAGAAGGGCACGGAAGGCTATCATAATGTAACTGCTAATGTAAGCTATAGAAACGGCAAAGAATATGACAGAGAAATTTTGAGTGAGACTGTTATTGAAGAGTCAACCCCTCAGATAATTGAAATAGGTACAATTACACCGCCCACATTTATCCGTCCTGTTAACGGCGGACGTGTTACTTCCAATTATGGTTGGAGAGCATGGCAGGGTAAGACTCATACAGGAATTGATTATGGAATTTCTACAGGTACCAAGGTTATGGCTTCCTGTGGCGGTAAAGTAATCCAGGCGGGTTGGAACGGTGGATATGGTTATTGCGTTACAATCCAGCATTCTAACGGAATTAAGACAAGATATGCTCATTTGAGTAAAGTGTTAGTGTCGGTAGGTCAGTATGTAAGTCAGGGCGAGAGGATTGCCTTGAGCGGTAATACAGGTAACAGTACGGGACCGCATTTGCATTTCGAGGTTATAGTTAGCGGAAGAACAGTTGACCCGAGAAAGTATCTTAATTAATCAAATATTGAATATGTTAACAAGCCTGCTTGCAAGGTTTTTTGCAAGCAGGCTAATTATCTGTTTACAAATTTTTAAATGGTGTTATAATATAAAGTAGAGTTATTGTGGGGTAAAAGGTTTTTCGTATTGAAAAATTTTATGATAGAGGTGTCAGATGGAGAAATATATCATCAAAGGTGGAAATGTTTTATCGGGTGAAGTCAGTGTAAGTGGCTTCAAGAATGCTGCATTACCGATTATCGCAGCGGCTCTTTTGACCGAAGAGAATGTTGTGATAGATAATATACCCGATGTTAAGGATATAAATGTTTTATTGGATGCTATAAGTGAGATAGGCGCGGTTGTTAAGAGAACATCACGTCATAGTGTAATGATTAATGCTAAGGGTATTTACAGCACATGTCTTGAGAATGATATGATTAAGAAGATAAGAGCTTCTTACTATCCGCTGGGTTCTCTTCTCGGAAGATTTAAGGAGGCAATTGTTCCGCTTCCCGGCGGTTGCAATATCGGTAACAGACCGATTGACCAGCATATTAAGGGCTTTCAGGCACTTGGTGCAGAGATTAAGATTGAACATGGTATGATTATTGCAAACGCTGATAAGCTTGTAGGTAATGATGTATACTTTGATGTTACAACAGTAGGTGCAACTATTAATGTAATGCTTGCGGCAGTACTTGCTGAGGGCAATACAGTACTTGAGAATGCTGCCAAGGAACCGCATGTCGTGGATGTGGCGAATTTCCTGAACAGCATGGGTGCCAATATTAAGGGTGCGGGAACAGATGTTATCAGGATTAAAGGTGTTAAGTCACTTCACGGTACAGAGTATTCCGTTATTCCGGATCAGATTGAAGCAGGAACCTTTATGATGGCTGCAGCCGTTACTAAGGGAGATATTACTGTTAAGAATGTCATTCCCAAGCATTTGGAGGCGATTTCCGCGAAGCTTGCTGAGATGGGGTGTAAGCTTACCGAAGGTGATGATTATATTCGCGTTAACGGTAACTGCGAGCTTAAGAGAACTAAGGTAAGAGCGCTCGAGTATCCCGGTTTTCCTACGGATATGCAGCCCCAGATTACGGTTGCACTTTGTTTTGCAGAAGGAACAAGTATTGTTACGGATACGATTTTCGACGGTCGTTTCAAATATGTGGATGAACTTACCAAGATGGGTGCCAATATCAAGGTTGAAGGTGGTAACACAGCCATCGTTGAAGGAATTGATAAGCTTACAGGAGCACAGGTAAGCTCTCCCGACCTTAGAGCAGGTGTTGCGCTTGTTACGGCAGGTCTTGCAGCTGACGGTTTTACGATTGTTGATGACATTGAGTATATCGAGAGAGGTTACGAACAGCTTGATGAGAAGTTGCGTAAGCTTGGAGCAAAGATACAGCGTGTCAGAGATGACAAAGAAATTAAAAAGTTTAAATTAAAGGCTGTTTAAGCTTTTGAGGATAGTTATCCGAAGTATGAGGGCACGGTTCTTTTTTTGCATCGTTGCCCTTTTTTGGTATTTTTTCGGAATAAGGAGGATTATATGAAATACGTAGTTGTTTTAGGAGACGGAATGGCGGATCGCCCGATAGCGGAATTAGGGGATAAAACACCGCTTTTATATGCAGATACACCTATGATGGATGAACTTGCAAAAAAGTCCGAGATTGGACTTGTACATACAATTCCGGAAGGGATGAGCCCCGGAAGCGATACGGCAAATCTTGCTGCACTCGGATATAATCCGAGACAATATTATACAGGTCGTTCACCGCTTGAAGCATTGAGCATCGGTGTTGATATGAAGACCACGGATATTGCACTCAGATGTAATATCGTTACGGTGTCTGATGACAATCTTCCGTATGCACAGAAGACAATTATTGACCACAGCTCGGATGAGATTTCAACAGAGGATGCTGCGATTTTGCTTGATGCGGTTAAGGAAGTGTTTGAGGATGAAACATATAAGTTTTATGTAGGAACAAGCTATAGACATCTTCTTATTTGGGATAGAGGAGAGGTTGTTCCTTTGACACCGCCGCATGACATTCTTACAAGAGTAATCGGAAGCTATTTACCGGCAGACGATAAGCTTCGTGAGATGATGGAGAAGAGTTATGATATCCTTAATAATCATCCGCTTAATGTAAAGAGAGCTGCAGAAGGTAAGAATAAAGCTAATTCATTGTGGTTTTGGGGAGCAGGTACAAGACCTGCGCTTAGTAATTTTACAGATAAGACAGGTCTTAAAGGATGTATGATTTCTGCAGTCGACCTTCTTAAGGGAATTGCCGTAGGTGCCAAGATGAAGGTGGTTGAAGTTCCCGGTGCAAACGGAGGACTTCACACCAATTATGAAGGTAAGGCAGATGCTGCTATAAAGGCTTTGCTTGAAGATGATTGCGATTATGTATATATTCATGTTGAGGCACCTGATGAGATGGGGCACCAGGGCAATATGAATAACAAGGTTCAGGCAATAGAGTTTCTTGACGGCCGTATTATTAAACCGGTTTACGAGGCGCTTACTAAGGCGGGATGTGATTTCAGAATGCTTATCATGCCGGATCATCCTACACCGATTGAGTGCCGTACACATACAAGCGATCCGGTTCCGTTTATGATATATGACAGTACGGATGTTAAGAATACAACATATCTGTACAATGAGTCAGAGGCTGCAAAGACAGGACTTGATATTCCGGAAGGATATCGTCTCATGGACCGTTTTATACAAAAGTAGAGGGTTTTAGCAGTTTACACATATTGGGAGAGGTTACATAATGGCAGAGAAACAGAGAGTTCTTACCAGCAAATTAATACCGGGAATGATTGTTGCAGAGGATATTTACAGTCTTAATGGACAGATGATAGTAGCCAAGGGCAATATTGTGACGGAGAAGCTTATTGTCAGACTTGGTTTCTATTCCATAAGAAGCGTTGCCATTAAGATAGAAGAGAAGTCGATAGAAGAGGTAATTCCTCCGACAGCACAAAACACTTATTCTGAGCGTATTAAGAAAAGCAAAACATTTCAGAAGTTTGAGCAGGATTTTTCTAATACAACCACGATTTTCAGGGAGCTTGTGGGAGACCTTGTTGAGAAAGAGCTTACTGAAGAGGCTGTACTTGAGATGACCGGATATGCAACGGATTTATTCGAGAGCATTGAGAATAATCTTGAGGTATTTGATATGCTTCATAATATGCGTGAAAATGATGATTCTACATATGCACACAGTATTAATGTTGCGCTTATTTCCAGTGTTATCGGAAGATGGCTTGGTTTTGAAAAAGAAGATATCAATATTCTTATGATGAGCGGTTTGTTTCATGATATAGGTAAGATAATGATTCCCAAGGAAATTCTTAATAAGCCGGATAAGCTTGATGAACAGGAATATGATATTATAAAGACACATACGATGCAGGGGTATAATATCCTTAAAAGCATGGATCTTGATGAGAGAGTTGCATGTTCTGCACTTATGCATCATGAGAGATGTGACGGCTCGGGATACCCGATTGGCATAGACGGAAGCCAGATTAATGATTTTGCAAAGATTGTAGCGATTGCAGATGTTTATGATGCCATGACATCAAACAGAGTATACAGGGGACCGATATGTCCGTTTAAGGTTATTTCCATTTTTGAACAGGAAGGTCTTGCGTTGTACGATTCAATGTATGTGACGGTTTTTCTTAAGAAAATTGTTAATACATATTTGCAGAACAGTGTACGCCTCAGTAATGGTCAGACAGGAACGGTAATACTTATTAATAATCTTGCATTATCGCGTCCGGTGGTACAGCTTGACGATGGTGGTTATATTGATTTATACCGACATCCTAAGATTACCATTGAGGCAATCATCTGATATTACAAAAAGTTGTTGACTTATAAAAAACAATGTTGTATTTTATAATAGAATAATTTAATAAGAGATAATTCCCTTATTCAGAGTGATGGAGATATTAAGGATCTGAGAAGTCACGGCAACCCCCATAGTGGAAGGTGCCAGCCTGAGCGAGTAATCGAACAATAAGAGGATTTGATATGAAGTTTTATCGAGTCCGCTTTCCCGGGACTCGATTTTTGTTTGGAATGCGCTTTTAATTTACAAGAGAACAAGGAGGAACAACATGGAAAAGAGATTATTTACTTCAGAGTCAGTTACAGAAGGACATCCGGACAAAATCTGTGACCAGATTTCGGATGCGATTCTTGATGCAATTATGGCACAGGACCCGATGAGCCGTGTTGCTTGTGAGACATGTACAAGTACAGGTTTTGTTGTTGTTATGGGTGAGATTACCACAAGTGCAAATGTGGATTACAAGAAGATTGTACGTGATACAGTACGTGAGATTGGCTATGATGATTCAGCTAAGGGATTTGATGCTAATACATGTGCGGTTATGGTGGCACTCGATGAACAGTCGACAGATATCGCTATGGGTGTTAATAAGGCACTTGAGGCTAAAGAAAATACAATGACTGATTCAGAGATTGATGCTATCGGTGCAGGAGATCAGGGTATGATGTTTGGTTATGCTACAGATGAGACAGAAGAGTATATGCCTTATCCGATAGCTTTGGCACATAAGCTTGCACTTCAGCTTACAAAAGTAAGAAAAGACGGAACACTTAAGTATCTTCGTCCCGACGGTAAAACACAGGTTACGGTTGAATATGATGAGGATGGTAAGCCGGTTCATATTAATGCACTTGTATGTTCAACACAGCACGATCCTGATGTGACACAGGAGCAGATTCATGAAGACATTCGCAAGTATGTTTTTGACCCGATTGTACCGAAGGATCTTGTGGATGAGAATACGAAGTATTTTATTAATCCTACGGGACGTTTCGTAATTGGTGGACCTAACGGTGACAGCGGTCTTACAGGCAGAAAGATTATCGTTGATACTTACGGTGGCTACGCAAGACACGGCGGCGGTGCTTTCTCCGGTAAGGATTGTACCAAGGTTGACCGTTCCGCAGCATATGCAGCTCGTTATGTAGCTAAGAATATTGTAGCGGCAGGACTTGCAAAGCGTTGTGAAATCCAGCTTTCATATGCTATCGGAGTTGCTTATCCTACATCAGTTATGGTTGATACCTTTGGAACAGGTAAGTTAAGTGATGATAAGCTTGTTGAAATCATTAGAGAGAACTTTGACTTAAGACCGGCAGGAATCATTAAGATGCTTGACCTTCGCCGTCCGATTTACAAGCAGACAGCAGCATACGGACATTTTGGACGTAACGATCTTAATCTTCCCTGGGAGAAGATTGATGTTGCAGAGA
>JAZNXQ010000268.1:0-18005 GCA_045593945.1 Lachnospiraceae bacterium
GGGCGTAAATGTTATTTCGCCTACATGGTTCAGAATGTGTGACAACGGAGGCAATATTGAGTCGCTTGCAAGTAAGGATTATGTGGATAAGGCGCATGCGATGGGACTTGAGGTGTGGGCACTTGTTGAGAATATCACGTACAGTAAGTCCATCAGCACTTATAAAATTCTTTCCAATATGGAAAGCAGGGAGCATCTTGTTGATGTGCTTATAGACGAGGCCCTCAAATATGATATAGACGGTATCAATGTGGATATAGAGTCCTTAAGCTATGATGCGGGAGAGGGGTATCTCCAGTTCATCAGAGAGCTTTCAATCGAATGTCGCAAGAACGGTATTGTATTGTCGGTGGACAATTATGTGCCGTCTGCATCTACCTATCATTACCATCGTAAGGAACAGGGCAAAATTGTCGATTATGTTATAATCATGGGATACGATGAGCATTATGCAGGTTCGCCAAAGAGCGGCTCGGTTGCGTCCATCGGTTGGGTAGAGGAAGGAATTATCAATACTCTTAAATCTGTGCCCGCAGAAAAGGTTATTAACGCTATGCCCTTTTATACGAGAATCTGGAAGCAGACACCGGAGGCAGAGGCTAAGGATAAATCCTCGGGAGTTCTTGTTGAGGACCCTGAATCCAAGTACGGAAGATATCTTCTTACAAGTGAGGCTGTATCCATGGCATATGCCGAGCAGCAGCTTAAGAAAAACGGAGTTACTCCTAAGTGGCAGGAGAAGACAGGGCAGTATTACGGTGAGTATGAGAAGGATGGCTGTACTTATCAGATTTGGCTTGAGGAGGAAGATTCTATTGCAAAGAAGATGGAGCTTTTTAAGAAGCACGAACTGGCAGGTGTTGCGGGGTGGAAGCTTTCTCTTCAGAAGAATGCAATATGGGATATTATAGGCTCATATCTTAAATAGTTTGTGTGGAATGTTTTGCGGATAAAGCTAATAAGATGTATAAAAACAGTTTTGGATGCAGACAATGAAGCAGAAAATAGAGATAGGAATGGCATGTTTATTGATTGCGCTTGTAATTTTGTGCGCAACCAATTTAAAAGATATTACAAGTGCACAGGGCACCGGTAACAGGGTGATTGTGGTTGATGCCGGTCACGGAGGCGTTGATCCGGGAAAGGTCGGAGTCAATAATGTGCTTGAAAAAGATATTAATCTGAGGATTGCAAAGCTTCTTAAGGAAAAGCTTGAGGCAGAAGGATTTGTGGTTGTGATGACAAGGGATTCTGATGCAGGGCTTTATAATGAAAGTGATTCCAACAAGAAGATATCCGACATGAAGAAGCGATGTGAGATTATTTCAGAGGCGGAATGTCTGCTTACAATCAGTATTCATCAGAACAGTTATCATGAGGAGTCTGTGAGCGGACCGCAGGTATTTTATTTTGGAAAGTCCCAAAAAGGCGAAGAACTGGCACGCACAATCCAGCAAAGTCTTGTGGAAAGCTTGAGTCCGCCGAAAGTACGGACGGAGAAGGCTAACGACAGCTATTATCTTTTGAAAAATGTGTCATGTCCGGTTGTAATAGTAGAGTGCGGGTTCCTTTCGAACTGGAATGAGGCAACCCTGCTTTGCGATGAGGTGTATCAGGATAAGGTTGCCGGGGCGGTTTGTAAGGGAATTCTTGATTATATGAAGTGATTTTGCAGCGATGCAGGATAAAAGGTGTAATTATGCAGACGAAGACAGTTAAAGTTACGGAAGATATTAAAAAGGAAGAGTATATATACGAAGAAGCAGGTCGTATCCTCAGAGAGGGCGGCCTTGTGGCATTTCCGACGGAGACGGTTTACGGTCTTGGCGGTAATGGACTTGACCCGGACGCGTCAGGGAAAATATATGCGGCTAAGGGAAGACCTTCGGATAATCCGCTTATTTTGCATATTGCGGATAAGGAGATGCTTTACGATATTGCAGAGAATGTAAGCGATAAGGCAGAGAAACTTATAGATGAATTTTGGCCGGGGCCGCTTACAATGGTTTTTAAAAAGGCAGAAAAAGTGCCCTTCACTACTACGGGAGGTCTTGACAGTGTAGCAGTACGTATGCCGTCGCATCCTATGGCAACGGCAATGATACGCGCGGCAGGAGTTCCGATTGCAGCACCGAGTGCCAATGTTTCGGGCAGACCGAGTCCCACTCTTGCCAAGCATGTTGTGGAGGACATGGACGGTAGGATAGAGATGATTTTGGACGGTGGCAATATAGCCATCGGTATTGAATCAACAATCGTGGATATGACGAGTGAACCGCCGGTTATTTTGCGTCCCGGTTATATTACAAAAGAGATGCTGGAGATGGTTATCGGAGAGGTAAGTCTTGACCCGACACTTCTTGTAAAGCCTACAGAGGATTTGCGTCCGAAGGCACCGGGTATGAAGTATCGCCATTATGCCCCGAAGGCAGAGCTTACTTTGTACGAGGGAAGTATTGATAAGGTGACACAGGTTATTTGGGCGCAAGCAATTGAAAAACTGGCGGAGAACAAGCGGGTTGCGATTATAGCTACAGATGAGACAAAGGTTGTTTATGATAAGCTGGCAGCGGAAAGTGGCAATACTCCGGAGTTCATTTTGCTTGGAAGCAGACAGGATGAGGAAAGCATTGCAAGGAATCTCTATGCGGTACTCAGGGAATGTGATGAAAGAGCGGTTGATTATATTTATTCGGAGACATTTTCTTTGGAGAATTTCGGACAGGCTATTATGAACAGGTTGCGAAAAGCAGCAGGTTATAATATAATAAATCTAAATGATTAAATCGTAACATTAGGAGGATATTATGATAGCAATTGGTTGTGACCACGGCGGTTATGCACTCAAGCAGGAGATTATCGCGCACCTTGAGGACAGAGGCCTTGATTATAAGGATTTTGGCTGCTATACAGAGGAATCTTGTGATTATCCCGTTTATGCAAGGCTTGTGGGACAGGCAGTAACGGACGGAGAGTGCGAGCAGGGAATTCTTGTATGCGGTACAGGCCTCGGTATTTCAATGGCGGCAAATAAGATGCCCGGAATTCGTGCGGCAGTATGTACGGATTGTTTTTGCGCAGAAGCTACAAGACAGCACAATGATGCGAATATTTTGTGTCTCGGAGGGAGAGTTGTAGGTCCGGGACTTGCGCTTAAGATTGTGGATACATTTTTGGATACACCTTTCTCAGGTGATGAGAGACATCTCAGAAGAATTAATTTAATTGAACAATAGGAGGAAAAAATGATGGCAAAGGTAGAAGTTATGAATCACCCGTTGATTCAGCACAAGATTGGTTTTATCAGAAGAACAGAGACAGGTTCTAAGGATTTTCGTCAGATGATTAGTGAGATTGCAATGCTCATGTGCTATGAGGCTACAAGGGATTTGCAGCTTACAGACGTTGAGATTGAGACGCCGATTTGCAAGACTACGGTTAAAGAATTAAAGGGTAAGAAGCTTGCCATCGTTCCTATTTTACGTGCAGGTCTCGGTATGGTAGACGGAATGCTTGCTATGATTCCCGCTGCCAAGGTAGGTCATATCGGTTTATACAGAGACCCGGCAACACTTGAGCCGGTTGAGTATTACTGTAAGATGCCTGAGGATATTGCAGAGAGAGAAGTTTTCGTAGTTGATCCGATGCTTGCGACAGGCGGTTCTTCGGTTGCTGCAATTCAGATGCTTAAGGACAAGGGCGCCAAGAAGATTCATTTTATGTGTATTATTGCGGCTCCCGAGGGTGTAAGTAAGATGAAGACAGCTCACCCCGATGTGGATATTTTTATCGGAGCGCTCGATGAGAAGCTCAATGACCACGGTTATATCGTTCCGGGTCTTGGAGATGCCGGAGACAGAATTTTCGGAACCAAATAATTCAGGCTTTATAAGGAGAAGATATGAGCGACAAAAGAAAAGATTATATATCATGGGATGAATATTTTATGGGGGTTGCGATACTGTCGGGTATGCGTTCCAAGGATCCCAATACACAGGTTGGAGCATGTATCGTAAGTGAAGATAACAAGATTTTGTCCATGGGTTATAACGGTTTTCCGAGAGGCTGTTCAGATGATGACTTTCCGTGGGCAAGAGAGGGCGAGCCTCTTGATAATAAGTATCTTTACACAACACACAGTGAGCTCAATGCTATTCTTAACTACCGTGGAGGCAGTCTTGAAGGGGCTAAGATTTATGTATCACTGTTCCCGTGTAACGAATGCGCGAAGGCTATTATTCAGTCAGGAATCAAGACAATCGTATACGACAGTGACAAATATGCCGATACACCGTCGGTTATTGCTTCAAAGCGTATGCTTGATTCAGCAGGTGTAAGATATTACAAGTATACACAGACAGGAAGAGACATCTTTTTCAAGTTATAAAATATTGGCTGTCGCAAAATATTGCGACAGCTTTTTGCACTATATTTGAAGTGAGTAGTAAGAAAGATAAATTCGGAGAAGGAAAAGGTTATGGCTACAGCAGTTAAGTTTCATTGGATGGAGAATCGTTCTGATAAGGGTTATGTTACATGGGGAACACCTTGGAAGAAGGGTGAAGTTTACGAAAAAGACGGTTTTCTTATGTTGTCGGACGGTAAGGAAGTACACTCACAAAGTAAGGTGTGTGCTTACTGGCAGGACGGCAGTGTAAAGTGGAGTTCCCATACGGCGAAGGTAGATGATATCGGTGAGGAACTTACACTTGAAGTTAAAAAAGATAATTTGCTGGATGCTCCCGGAGCGATTATTGCAGCCGAGGATGCAGAGTGCATAAGAGTACAGACTAAGTGTATGTCACTTGAATTTCCGAAGTTCGGAGATAAGCTTATAAGGAATATTGTAAAAGAAGGAAACGACAAAGTTTCGGAAGCGAAGCTTGTATGTATCCTTGAAGAACGCAAAGAGACAGCAAATTCACTTACCCGCAAGGAAGTTACATATATCGGAGATGTTAAGAGTGTGTCCGTGGAAGAATTCGGACCGTTAAAGAGTACCGTTAAGGTCGAAGGCGTTCATGTTAATAAGGACAATAACAGCGAAGTCTATCCTTTTATAGTGTATTTTACAGTATTTGCGGATACTCCGGAGATAAAGGTGCAACATACCTTTATTTGTGATATAAGAGACACTCAGAAATTCTTTTTAAAGGGTGTCGGAATGCAGTTTTCATGCATTATGGCAGGCCCGTCTTATAACCGTCACATAAAGCTTGCGGGAGATTTCGGTTATATGCAGGAGGCAATGCAGATGCTTACTTTCTGGAGACCGAGAGTTAATCCGGAGATTTACAGGGCGCAGACAAGAGGAGAGATGCTTACACTCGATACAGAAGAGAATGCGCTTTTGTTCGAAGCAATTCATGATATTCCGGTGTGGGACAGTTATCGTCTGTATCAGAGCAGCTCAAAGTTCTTCCAGGTTAAGAAAAAGGTACAGAAGAGTGGTGTAAGTTACATTGATGCCAACTTTGGTGGAAGAGCGAAGGGTGTTATGTATATTGATAGCGAGAACGGCGGTATTGCTGTTGCAACCAAGGATTTCTGGCAGAAGTACCCGTCTTCATTGTGGGTAGATGATATAAATTCTGATGAGGCCAAGCTTACTATGTGGTTCTGGTCTCCGGAGGCAGAGGCGCTTGATTACCGTCATTATGATGATATTGGTCATTCACAGTGTTATTATGAGGGCTTTGATGAGGTGAGAAGCACACCTTACGGAGTGGCAAATACCAATGAATTAACTTTATTTTTATTCGATGCGGCAGAAAAGTGCGTGTCTGATGAGGTGCTTGATGAGTGCTTTATGCAGGTTCAAAAGCCTGCGCAGCTTCTCGCGACTCCCGAATACTATCATGAGGTAAAAGCTTTGGGAGAATGGGCGCTTGTAAAGAAGGATACACCGCTTAGAACGTGGCTTGAAGAACAGCTTGATGCAGCAATTGATTTTTATAAAAAAGAAATAGAGCAGCGTAACTGGTACGGTCTTTACAATTACGGTGATTTCATGCACACATATGATGCGGGTCGCCATTGCTGGAAATACGATATGGGCGGTTTTGCATGGCAGAATACGGAGCTTGTACCGACATTGTGGCTTTGGTATGCGTTCCTCAGAACCGGTAGGGAAGATATATTTACGATGGCAGAGGCGATGAGCAGACATACGGGAGATGTTGATGCGTACCATCTCGGAGAGTATAAGGGAATCGGTTCACGCCACAACGTACTTCATTGGGGCGATGCCTGTAAGGAAGCGCGTATCGGTATGGCAGGGCACCACAGGGCATATTACTACCTGACAGGTGGAGATTACAGAACGGGAGATGTGCTTGACGACACGAAGGACGCAGATTTTTCATTGCTTAATGCGGACCCGCTCAGATTTTTCTACGACAAGGAATCGATGAAGATGCCGACTCACGCAAGAAGCGGTCCGGATTGGTCAACCTTTACTTCCAACTGGATGACGGCGTGGGAGCGTAACGGGGATACAAAGTACCGTGATAAGATTATTACGGGACTTAATGACATCAAGCAGACACCGTTTAAATTGTATTCGGGAGTTAATTATGAATACGATCCTGCGACCGGACATCTCGGTTATATCGGAGAGAATTCCAATGGTTCACATCTTGCACTTTGCATGGGCGGACCGCAGACGTGGTTTGAGCTTGCCGAGATGCTTGAGGATGAAGAATTCAAGGATATGATGGCGGATTACGGTGCATTTTATATACTTCCGAAGGATGAAAAGATGCGCCTTACAAATAACGGAGTCAACCGCATGGGTTGGGCGTATCCGTATATGGCGACCAGTATGGTTGCGTATTCAGCGGCGAGACGAAAGGATGCAGACCTTGGATATAAGGTATGGCAGATACTTGTGCACTCGCTTGCAGGCAAGGACAAAAAAGATTCCTTCGAGGCTAAAACTGTAGAGAATTATTTTAACAATAAAGAACTTAATGAGATGTTTTGGATTTCAACTAATTTTACGGCACAGTGGTGTCTCAATACTATTGTGGCGCTTGGTCTGACAGAGGAATATCTGCCGGAGAAAATAGAAGATTGTAAATGGGAGGACTGGGTAAAATGAAACAGTTAATATATGATAATCCGCTTACATGCGAGGATAATTTAAAGGATTTTATACTTGAGGGTTCTGCTGCGATGTCATTTCCACAGGGGAGATTAAGACTTGAAAACAAACTCGATGGTGCACTTGGGCAGAAGGCTAACTACGTGCTTTGGTGTAAAGAAGAGTTTCCGTCAGATATTTGTATTGAATGGGATTTTTGGCCGATAAGACAGCCGGGACTTTGTATTATGTTTTTTGCGGCAAAGGGTCGTAACGGTGAGGATTTATTTGACCCGTCACTTCAGCCCAGAACAGGAGAATATCCGCTTTATCATCATGGTGACATCAATGCGTTCCATATCTCATATTTCCGTCGTAAGGAAGAGGACGAGAAGGCGTTCCATACATGTAATCTTCGTAAGAGCTATGGTTTTTATATGGCGGCACAGGGCGGAGACCCGATTCCGGATGTATGCGATGCTAAGCCTCCGTACCATATGACGGTTGAGAAGCTCGGCGATACTGTTAAGTTTTTTATAAATGAATTAGAGATACTTACATATGTAGACGATGGCGTAACTTACGGCCCGCGTCTTGAGGGCGGTAAAATAGGCTTCAGACAGCTTGCACCATTTATCGGAGAGTATCAGAATCTCAAGGTATATGCATTGTCATAAGATAAAAGTTTAAAAATTTTGTGAAATATACGGAAAAGCTTTTATTTAAAAAAAAGATATGATATAATGTGGAAAGCGCAAAATAAAAACAAGCGGATAAAATCGTTTATTAAAAGGTTAGGAAGGGTAGATTTATGAAAAAAAGATTATTGGCAATTGTTGCTGCCGTTGCAGTTATGGCTATGGGAGCAATCGGTTGCGGAGATTCAACTGATTACAGTAAATGCATTACATTAGGAGAATACAAGGGTATCGAGGTTACAGCGATTGATACAAGTGTTTCTGATGATGAACTTCAGAAAGAACTTGATTTCTTATTCCATGTAGATGTAAGAGACGGAGATTATATTAATCTTGATTTTACAGGTTATGTAGACGGTAAGACTTTTGAAGGCGGTTCTACAGACGGTAAGGGATATGATCTTTCAATCGGTTCAGGTACATTTATTGATGGTTTTGAGACAGGCTTAATCGGAACTAAAGTTGGCGAGAAGGTATCACTTGACCTTAAGTTCCCCGATAATTATGAGGGAGACCTTGCCGGTAAGGATGTTACATTTGAGTGTACGGTTAACGAGATTTACTATACTACGGGTTATGCAGAGCTTACAGAGAAGTTTGTAACAGAGAAGACAGAGTACAAGACTGTTGAGGAGTATAAAGATTCAGTTCGTGCAGAGCTTGTTGCATATAAGGAAGAAGAAGCTAAGTCAGCACAGTTTACAGAGCTTTATGCACAGCTCTTGGAGAAGTGTGAGGTTAAGAAGTATCCGAAGAATCTTTTGGAAGAGAATATGAAGGAAGCTCAGTCTTACTATGATTCCATGATTGAGTACTATACTCAGATGGCGCTTATTTACTATGGCCAGTCACTTACCAAGGAGCAGGTTCTTTCAATGCTTGGAACTACTCAGGAGAAGCTTGATGAAGAGATTAAGAACACAGCTTATGATAGCACAAAGTCAGTTATGCTTATGACAGTTATCGCTGAGAAAGAAGGAATTGTTCTTTCAGAAGAAGAGTTCCAGTCAGATTTGGCAGGATATATTGAGAAGGCAAATGTTGACTCTGCTGCAGCATTCTATGAGCAGTCAGGCTACACAGAGGAGCTTTTACGTCAGGATTGCTTATTTGACAATGTTTTGGAATTCGTTATGGATAACGCGAAATTAGTTGAGAAAAAAGCAGAATAATTATGATTCGGAAAGACGGCAACAGTAATGTAGCCGTCTTTTTTTCGGTGTAAAACTTTCGTGTAAAAAAAACTTTTCTTTACAAGGATAAAATGGTATACTTATAATGGCTATAACTCCGAAGGAGGTAATTATGAAAAAGAAAGTATCTTTAAAAGGCAGATTGAAGCTTTATATGATGTGGCCGTTATATATGTGTTTATTACTGCTTCCCGCAGTTATTACGATGTATTTTTTTGATAGGATGGCAGGGTATATAATGACTGGAGTTTTTGTTGTATATACCGTTATCGCAATAATTTTATTTTTCGGGTTGCGTAAGAAGATCCTTAGAAGTATTGTGAATTTTGCAATGGATTATGACGATGTACAACGCAAGCTCCTTAACGAATTTGAACTTCCGTATGCACTTCTTGATGGACAGGGCAATATGCTTTGGATGAATGACAGGATGCGCAGTTTGTTTAATATGAGCGTTATTTCAGATAAGAATATTATGTCTTATTTGCCGGAGATTAAGAAGGAAGCTTTTCAGGTTGAAGAAAACAGGGCGGAGCTGGAAGTATGTTATGCTGAGAAAGACTACCGTGCGGTTTTTGAGAGGATTAATATAGAGCATCTTGAGGGTATCGAGAATCTTATCGGTACAGCGGAACATGAATCGTACCTTCATGCGGTATATCTTTTTGATGAGACAACCATTAATTGGTACAAGAAAGAAAACTATGAACAGCAGATGGTTGCAGGTCTTATTTATATTGATAATTATGATGAGGCTTTGGAAAGTGTTGAGAGTGTACGTCGTTCGCTTCTTGAGGCACTTATTGACAGAAAGATTAACAAGTATATTTCCGGTATGGACGGAATCAGCCGTAAGCTTGAGAAAGATAAGTATCTCATTGTTATGAAGAGAAAGTATCTTGATATGCTTAAAGAAGATAAGTTCTCAATTCTTGATGAGGTTAAGACAGTTAATATCGGTAACGAGATAGCGGTAACTTTAAGTATCGGTATCGGTATTGATAAGGATAAGTATCTGACGGCATGTGAGCATGCGAGAGTTGCGATTGATCTTGCACTCGGTCGAGGCGGTGACCAGGCAGTTATCAAGGATGGCGAGAATATACGTTATTTTGGCGGTAAGTCTAAGCAGGTTGAGAAGAATACGCGTGTAAAAGCCAGAGTTAAGGCACATGCGCTCAGAGAACTTTTTGAGAATAACGATAAGGTTATTATAATGGGTCATAAAATCGGCGATGCTGATTCCTTTGGCTCAGCGATAGGTATTTATCGTGCAGCTAAGTCCATGGGTAAGAAGAGCCATATTGTTGTTAATGAGATAACTACATCGGTAAGACCTATGATAGAAGGTTTTATCAATAATCAGGAATACGATGCGGATATGTTTATGAATGTTAACGAAGCTGTAAATGCAGTGGATGATGCTACCGTAGTAGTTGTAGTAGATGTTAATCGTCCCAGTTATACTGAATGTCCGGAGCTTCTTAAACTTTCGCAGAGTATTGTTGTACTTGATCATCACAGACAGAGCAGTGAGATTATTGAGAACGCAGTGCTTTCGTATATTGAACCGTATGCATCGTCTGCAAGTGAGATGGTTGCAGAGATATTGCAGTATATCGGAGATAATATTAAGATGCGTCCTGCTGAGGCAGATGCCATGTATGCAGGTATAGTTATCGATACTAATAATTTTGTGGACAAGACAGGTGTAAGAACCTTTGAGGCTGCTGCTTTCTTAAGAAGAAACGGTGCAGATGTGAGCCGTGTCCGCAAGATGTTTAGAGATGATGTTAATGAATATAAGGCAAGGGCAGAGATTGTCCAGAATGCAGAAGTTTTCAGTGAGCATTTCGTTATTTCGGAATGTAACAGTGAGAAGCTTGAAAGTCCGACAGTAGTTGCTGCGCAGGCTGCTAATGAGCTTCTCAATATTAACGGAGTTAAAGCTTCGTTCGTACTTACAATGTTTAATAATACGGTTTATATAAGTGCACGTTCCATTGATGAGGTTAATGTACAGATTATCATGGAGCAGCTTGGCGGAGGCGGACATATGAGTATCGCCGGAGCCCAGCTTACGGGAGTTACTGTAGAAGAAGGAAAACAGTTGCTTAAAGGAATTGTTAACCGTATGCTTGAGGAAGGAGACATTTAGAAATGCAGATTATTTTATTAGAAGATGTTAAGGCTCTCGGTAAGAAGGGTCAGATAGTTAATGTAAACGATGGTTATGCACGTAACTTTATTTTACCCAAGAAGCTTGGTGTAGAGGCTAACGGTAAGAATATGAATGATTTGAAGTTACAGAAGGCCAATGAAGAGAAAGTTAAGAAAGAGCAGCTTGAACAGGCGCAGGCATATGCTAAGCAGGTTGAGGCAGCAGTTGTTAATGTAACAATTAAGTCGGGTGAGGGTGGAAAGACCTTTGGTTCTGTTTCCACTAAGGAAATCGCGGCAGCGGCAGAGAAAGCCGGTCTTAAGCTTGATAAGAAGAAAATGATGCTTGACGAACCGATAAGAAGCCTTGGTACACATATTATACAGGTTAAGCTTCACAAGGATGTAACAGCGAAACTTACGGTAAAGGTGTCAGAGCAATAATTATTATGCAGAATTGGAGGCATATATATGGATGAGGCTCTTGTTAAGAGAATATTACCCCATAGCGTAGAAGCAGAGCAATCCGTTATCGGCTCCATGCTAATGGATAAAGATGCTATTTTGTCGGCAACAGAAGTATTGACGGCAGAAGATTTTTATACGAAGCAGCATGCGATGTTTTTTGAGGCCGTTGTTGAACTATACAACGAGGGAAAGGCGATTGATTTTGTCACATTGCAGAATCGTTTGAAGGAAAAGGGTGCGCCGCCTGAATTATATAGCATAGAAGTTATCAGGGATATGTTTAATTCCGTTCCTACATCGGTTAATGCGAGACAGTATGCGGAGATTGTTAGAAGTAAGTCTGTCTTAAGGCAGCTTATTAAAACGACGGAAGAAATACAGAATCACTGTTATGTAGGGAAAGAAAAGACTGATGACATCATGGAGCTTACTGAGAAAAAGGTTTTTGAGATTACTCAGAAGCGTAGTGTAAAGGAATTTGTGTCAATACAGCAGATAGTTCTTAATTCGCTTGAGAAAATAGAGCAGGCATTTAAGACCAAGGGTAATGTAACAGGTATTGCTACAGGATACTATGATTTGGATTACAAGACATCAGGATTGCAACCTTCTGATTTTATACTTATAGGTGCAAGACCTTCAATGGGTAAGACTGCACTTGTGCTTAATCTTGCAGATTATATTGCGGTGCGTAACAAGGTTCCGACAGCAATCTTTAGTTTGGAAATGTCAAAGGAGCAGCTTGTTAACCGTATGCTTTCCATGGAAGCGCGTGTAGATGCGCAGGCCATAAGGAATGGTGGCCTTCAGGACGGAGACTGGGAGAAGCTTATTGAGAGTGCGTCAGATATAGCCGATTCAGGCCTTATTATTGATGATACTCCCGGTATTACTATCGGAGAGCTTCGTTCCAAGTGTCGTAAATATAAGATGGAGCATGACCTTAAACTTGTTATTATCGATTACCTGCAGCTTATGTCGGGTAATGGTAAGACGGACAGCAGACAGCAGGAGATTTCAGAGATTTCCCGTTCACTTAAAGGTCTTGCAAGAGAACTTTCGGTGCCGGTTATTGCTCTTTCACAGGTTAACCGTGCATGTGAGACAAGACCCGACCACAGACCGATTATGTCAGATCTTCGTGAGTCCGGTTCAATTGAGCAGGATGCCGACGTAATCATGTTTCTTTACAGAGATGAATACTACAACAAAGATTCAGAGGATAATAAGGGTAAGGCAGAGCTTATCATAGCTAAGCAGAGAAACGGCCCAATCGGTACCGTAGATCTTAGATGGTTACCTAATACCACGAGATTTGTTAATCCGGAAAAATAAGAGAATATTAATAAAAACCCCATGTACGTCTGTGTTAGTGTAGACATACATGGGGATATTTTTTTAGAGATTTGATTCAGAAGATGTTTCGTCAGTTTCTGAAGAGATGTCAGTCTCTACAGTTGTATTATTTTCAACAACATCCGGTTTGGCAACATCAATATCTTCATCTTCAGGTTCATCTTCGTCCTTCTTTGCCGGAAGTCTAAAAAGAACAGCAATTATGATAAATGCCACAAGTGATATGATGCTGATTAACAGGCCTTCCTTAAGTCCTTTAGGGAAGTAGGAGAATTTAATCTCGTGAGTACCTTCGGTTAACTGGAACGAAATAAGGGCATCCTTAAAAGCTTCATATTCAGCTTCTTTGCCGTCTATATAAACTGTCCAACCTTCATCGTAGATGATATTGGATACAAAGATACCATACTCTTTAACATCTATCGTACCTTCCATATGAGTGTCATCATAGGAGGTAATGTTCCATGTACTTTGATCAAATTCCTCACAAAACTTTTCAAAAACATCCTGGTTAAGCTCATATACAAAGCATTGCAGCTTGTTGCCTTCATCCGAAGAAAGCGTAATAATTGTATCTTCTGTCATATATCCCAAATCGAGAACATATTTTTGATTCATCGAATAAGTGACAGGTTTACGGCTTTCCTCATGGAGAGAATTTTCATAGCTTACTTTAAAGGTTTTACCTGTGGATGTAATGCATACATATATTTGCTGACCTTCATATGCGTCAATTTCAATCTTAGTACCCATTGTTGAATACGGTACGGATGTAAATAATCCATTAAGGTCAGTAGTGAGTGCAACAAATGAATTTTGTATCAGGAACGGATTGTTAAGTGTAATGTTCCATTCTTCTTCCAAGGTATCAGGGACCATAAAGCCCATACCGAAATTATAATTGTTCTCATACAGATACTCGCTACCCTCCCAGTACTTAAGTGTACGATAAGGAGAGTTAAGGTCGTCGCTTTTGGCAAGAACATATTTAACATTGAAAAGAGCTTCCACAAAAGGTGTTGCACCATAGTAACCATAGGAGTTGGTTGAACGTTCTCCGCCGAGTGATGCAAGGAGATTGGCATATCCGGCATTGGCTGTTGATGAGAACAGTGATAAACCGTGATAGTGGTGCCATGCAGCATCATTTTTGGTACGACGCTTAATCTTGTCAATTCTGTAAAAGCCGGGGTCCTCTTCTTCAATCTTATCAAGGAGAGTACTGATTGCCGCATTGTCCTTTAAGTATGCAGTACGTCCTGTTGTAAGGATTGTTGTATCAAGTGCATTGATAAAAGTCTCAAAAAATACAACTACAAACAATAACAGCGCGCACATTGAACCGGGACAAAGCTTACGTCTGTATAATGCAAAAACAATACCGTAAAGAATTACAAACAAAATGCTTACATAAACCCACACATAGGAATATTCGTCGCCTGCAAATATCTGCTCAATTATTAAGAACAAAACAATTACGGCACCGAAAATTGTGTACAAATCCTTTGAAGCAGTTTTCTTAAGACCCATGAAACCTTCATATGACATCGCCAGAAGAATAAATGTAAAGATAAAGCTCTGGCGGCAGGGAAGACTGTTCGGGAAATGAAGACCGTGCCATATATAGTTTGGAATATTTAAGTTAAAACTTAAATAAAACAAGAAAACAAACAGAAAACGACCTATTTTTTCTTTGGTTGAGGTGTTTTTGTTAAGCGCATACAAAGGTACAAGTATAAATACTATAAGACCTGAATATATGTTAGGCTCGTGTGCCGAGAAAATGGCGGGTTCAACGAGCATGAGCTGTCTTGAAAGCATCTCAAAAATTGAGAAATATCTGGACATATCCTTCGGGAAGTTAAATTCACCCGATGCCGTAAGCATAAGAGCTGAAAGCTCAGGAAGTAAAAGGCATGCCGCCATACCGCCCGCAAGCAGTGAAAACAGTGCGAATAAGCCGGTATTTTTAACGACGGTAAGAGGTTTTTCAAAATTGCCTGCAACAATCGTGTACATGATAAAGTACAGTACACAGAAAATACAAATCATGATTGAGATGTAGTAATTGGACAAAATGCTGAGTGCAAGAGTCGCGCAGTATAATAAGCCCTTACCTTCTTTGATGAGGCGCTCAAGACCAAGGATGATGAGCGGGAAGAGCACGATACAGTCAAGCCACATAACGTTCCAGTTGTATGCACACATATAACCGGAAAGTGCGTAAAATACTGAAATCGCGGCAATTGTAATATTCTTGGTGTTATATTTTTTGGAAAGATAATATGCAAATGTCAAGCCGCAAAGTCCCGTCTTAAGAACGAGAAAAGAGCTGAGTACTTCTATAAGGTACTTCTGCGGGAACAGTACGGTAATCCAGTTTATCGGTGTTGCAAGATAGTAGGCAAAGAGTGCTACAAAGTTAACACCTCCGCCGATATCCCAGGAGTAGAGAAGGCTCTCGCCATTCTTGAGCTTATCCTGAAAAGCAGCAAGGAACGTGATGTATTGGTGATACATATCGCTTCGTAAGTAACAGTTATCGCCAAAAGGGAAAACGCCGTGGCAGACATAAACAAGGATTATTGTGAAAAACGGTAATCCGAAAGCCGCAAAATACAAGGCATTTTTTTTGAAAAAAGATTTAATTTTCTCCATCTTCGGACTCCTTTCCCAGAGGCTTTAAATTAGTCTGCTTCGCAATGTAAATCGGACGTGACTTGGTCTCCATGTAAATATGGCCGATGTATTCGCCGAGAATACCGATTGACAGCTCAATAATTCCGCCAAGGAACAGCACTGCACAAAGTGTTGTAACATATCCGGGCACGTCGATTCCGAAAATGAGTGTCTGGATCAATGTAATTATAATATAAATAAATGCAAACAGTGAAATAACAAAGCCCATGGCAGAGACCATTCTAAGCGGGGCCACCGAAAAGGCAGTAATGCCGTCGATAGCGTATTTGAAAAGTCCCCAGAAGCTCCATTTGGTAGTGCCGAGCGGACGCTCAACATTCTCATAGGGGAGCCACTTGGTATCAAAGCCTACCCATGAAAAAATACCTTTTGAAAAACGCTGAACCTCTGAAAGTGAAAGCACGGCATCCACCATCTGGCGACTCATGATACGAAAGTCAACCGCACCCTGAACAAGAGATATATCGGTAAAACGGTTGTGCAAACGATAAAACATTCTTGAAAAAGCACTTCTTATCTTGGATTCTCCCGTTCTGGAAGTTCTTCTTGCAGCACAGCAGTCATAACCTTCTTCGGTCGCACGAATCATATCGGGAATCATCGTCGGAGGATGCTGTAAGTCTGCATCCATGACAATTACGTAGTCGCCCGTGGAATTCTTAAGGCCTGCGTACATGGCAGCTTCTTTTTTAAAATTCCTTGCAAAGGAGATATAGAACACATTGTCTGCCTTGGCGGCAAGTTCCTTAAGGATACTTAAGGTCTTATCGCGGCTTCCGTCGTCCACAAATATATATCTGAAAGCATAATTCTCGATTTTGTTAAGGACTTTCTCCGTCTCCGTATAAAATAAATTCAGCACGTCCTCCTCGTTATAACAGGGGACGATAATATCAACTGTTTTCGTAGTAAACACCTCTATTCCAATAAAATACAATCATAGTTATTTTACTATATATGGCAATGTAAACGCAAGGGTAAAATAGGTATATGGCAATAGTTTTAAAAAATATATTGACAGACAACCGTATTAGTCATATAATACAGTCAAACCGTATTAGTTGAGTAATACAGTATTCATACACGAAAGGTGAGTAGCCACTATGATTTCATTTGATGATTTTATAGCAGAAGACGGCATTCCGATTTATTTACAGGTAGTCCGTCATATAAAGAGAGGTATAGTTGCCGGAATCGTACTTAACGGAGATGAGGTGCCATCAAGAAGAGTGCTTTCGGCTCTTCTTGGAGTGAATCCTAATACGATTCAGAAGTCATACGCCATACTTGAGGGTGAGAAGCTTATGGAGTCGCGCTCGGGTGCGAAGAGTTACATGGTGCTTGATGAGGCGAGTGTGGCAAAGGTTCGCAGTCAGCTTCTTGAAAATGATGCGACGACGGTAGTTAATTCCTTAAAGCAGATGGGGCTTTCCAAGGAAGAGGCACTTGCGCTTATAGAGAATTATTGGGAGTGAGGTATAAGATTATGAAAAAATATTTATCGGTGTTCGGGCTTTATGCGAGAAGCTCGATATATAGGGTGCTTGGAGTACTGCTTGTTATGGGAGTGGCAGAGGCAGGACTTTTTATGGCTAAATTAAAGGCGGCACTTGCAGATTACAATAATCCGCAGAATATACCGGAGTTTGGCAAAGGTCCGGAGATGTTACATTTCGAGCAAATATTGGAAGGATGTCATATTCCGCTATGCTTCATGGTTGCTTTTGTACTTATAACCGTTTTTCTCTGTCTTCCGGGAACAGAGTTTCAGAGTAAGACGGGTTATACATTAAGACGACTTTCCATAAGTGAAAGAAGTGTGCTTCTTGTTCAGTGGGTGTATAACATGGCGGTGTATATTATTCTTTTGGCAGTGCAGGTGCTTTTCTGCTTCGTGTTTAGTCAGATATATATATCGCAGGTTTCGGCGGAATTTATCGGCAATCAGACAGTGTTTCTTGCATTTTACAGAAGTGAATTTATGCATGCGCTGCTTCCTCTTTCAGAGGCGGGAATGTGGTTTAGGAATGCTTTTCTTGTGATAGGACTTGGTTTTGCGGCTGCGGAGTTCTCGTATAACCAGCGAATGAAGAGTTATGGAATAGCAATTATAGTGCTTAGCATCTTTGCGATTGTAAGTTTCAGAACAGAGATGGGAAGTATCGGAGGTTTCTTTTTTACAATAATAGTAGTGGCGTTTTATGTGGGTAATGCAATTTATAATTTGCTTCGCAAGGAGGTCGTGGATGAAAATGGACTTTCTTAAAAAACTGGTACCTCCGGGAATGGAGTATAAACCGGAACTTAGATTTTATATAACAGGACTTATATGCGCAGGTTTATACA
>JAZNXQ010000269.1:0-5225 GCA_045593945.1 Lachnospiraceae bacterium
GATGCTGTTTTATGCTACGTCTTTTGACTCAATTGCACTTACAGCGTCCTGCTATAGTTATCACAGACTTGAGGAAGGTAAGTCACCGCACAAGTTAATTCAGCTCATGTGGTGTATCCTGCTTATCTTATTACCGATAGCACTTGTTTTCGCAGAGAGTTCCATGAACAATCTGCAGTCGGTAAGCATAGTTGCAGCATTTCCGATAGCGTTGGTGCTTGTGCTTATAATCATAAGTTTTATGAAAGATGCTAAGAAATATATGAGCGAAAATAAAGAAACTGATTAACGGATGAATTCGGGGGGATTCATATAGAAAAAAGGCAGTTCGGAAATATCCGAGCTGCCTTTTGGTTAATTATTTCTTTTCTGCTTTTGCTTTCATGTCTTCGAGCTTCTCGCGGAAGGATTTCTTGCGCTTGCCTTCGTAAACCGGTCCGCGGATTCTCTTGGCACTTGTGATGTAGAGACCGCTTACCGTAGCCTTAACTTCCTGCTTCGGAAGAAGTGTTTCGTAAACTCTGGGTTCAGCAATCAAGGACATTACCCTGGAGCCGACTTTGACTTTGACAATGGGCATCTTATATAGGTTGGCATACTTGGGAGTTGACTCCAAAACAACCTTCGGAAGCCCGGCGTCTTTTAATTTCATTTTCTTCTTGTCGATGATAAAAAGTGTCATCGTCTGCTGTGCGGCATCCATGGCTGCTTTGCTCTCAGCCTGCTTCTTCTCGGCTTTCTTACCAAGAAAGAAGAGGAGAACTGCAATTACACCGAGTACGATAACCACAATCAACAGTATCTTTAAAAATAAATCCATAACTTAGTTGTATTCCTTTCTAAATAAATTATTCACCGAATACAGCCTTGTAATCAGCCTGGAATTTAGCAATACCCTGATCTGTAAGAGGATGCTTTGTCATCTGCTCGATTACACCGTAAGGAACTGTTGCGATGTCAGCACCTGCGAGTGCACAGTCTGTTACGTGAATCGGGTTACGAACAGAAGCTGCGATAATCTCTGTATCGATATCATGAATAGCGAAGATTTCAGCGATATCACGAATTAAATCGATACCGGGCTGTGAAATGTCATCAAGACGTCCAAGGAAAGGTGAAACATATGTAGCACCTGCTCTTGCTGCAAGTAAAGCCTGGTTAGCGCTGAAAACAAGAGTAACGTTAGTCTTAATGCCTTCAGAAGCAAGTACCTTAGTAGCCTTTAAACCTTCTACTGTCATGGGAATCTTAACAACCATGTTCGGATGGAGCTTTGCAATCTCTCTACCTTCTGCAATCATACCCTCAGCATCAACTGTAGTAGCCTTAACTTCGCCGCTGATAGGTCCGTCAACGATAGAAGCGATTTCCTTTAATACGTCTTCCTGTGAACGGCCGCCTTCCTTTGCGATAAGAGAAGGGTTAGTTGTTACACCACAGATAACGCCCATGTCATTTGCTTTTCTGATATCTTCTACTTTAGCTGTGTCAACAAAAAATTTCATATAATATGTCTCCTTATAAAGTTATAGTATTTCCTGCTAGAAGTATTGTACCATTTTTTTTAATAAATGCAAATAGAATTTGCAAGAATGAGGCAAGCTTATAAGGTGAGGTGTAATAAAATGGCATATATATGGTACGGAGCCTTCTTTTTCAATCTGATACTTGCTCTTGTAATAGTGTTTTTTCAGCGTCGCGATCCCAAAACAGTATGGGCGTGGCTTCTGGTGCTTTATTTTTTGCCGCTTGTCGGTTTCGTTCTTTATTTGTTTTTGGGACGCAATTTTTATTGTGAAAGAAAATTTAAGAATAAAATGATTGAGGATATGCGGGTGGTTGAGGCCGGAAAGCAGGAGGAAATGATTATTCTTAATGATTTCACTGTGTCGGATAAGGTGGACAAAGATTATGTAAACCTGGTAAGACTCAATTTGCATACGGGGAGTTGCTTTTATACAGAAAATAATGTCGTGGATATTTTTACGGACGGCAACAGGAAGTTCGATGCGCTTATTGAGGCTATAGAAAGAGCGGAGAAATTTGTCTTTTTACAGTATTATATAATCCGCGAGGATATTGTATTTGAGAGGATTTGCAAGTGCCTCAAAAAAAGGGCGGCTGCAGGGATTAAGGTATATGTGCTTGCGGACGGTGTCGGAAGCAGGAAAATCCCTGGCAGGCGTTGGAAGGAACTTGAGGCGGCGGGAGTTCGGGTAAACTTATTTTTTCCTGCGATTGCCAAAAAGATTGATTTGAGGATAAATTACCGTAACCACAGAAAAATTGTGGTTATTGACGGCGTGGTTGGTTTTATGGGAGGATTTAATATCGGTAAGGAGTATCTGGGAATAGATAAAAAATACGGTTACTGGCGTGATACACATCTTAAAATTGAGGGCGATGCAGTCATGGAGCTGATGCTTAAATTTGTGCAGGATTGGAACTATGCGGCGGAGACGGAAAAGGAGAGTCTGGATTATAAGAATTTTGACATTCTTACGAGAAAGTACAATGCCGGAAATATCGAACAGGATATGCGGCAGGGGAATGGAAAAATGAATGTACCGGAAAAAAGTGTGGGGTTACAGATTATATCAAGTGGGCCGGACATAAAAAACGAACAAATCAGGGACAATTTTCTCTATATGATTTATCATGCCCGGAAAAATATTTATATTCAGAGCCCGTATTTTATTCCGGATGAGGCAGTGTTTTGTGCACTTAAGATGGCGGCACAGAGGGATGTTGAGGTGAAAATAATGATTCCGTGCAAGCCGGACCATCCATTTGTGTATTGGGCGACACTTTCTTTTATCGGGGATTTATTGCGCTGTGGTGCAAGATGCTATGTTTATCAAAACGGCTTTTTACATGCAAAATCAATTATGACGGACGGGATTGTGTCCTCGGTCGGAACCGCCAATATGGATGTCAGAAGCTTTAAACTGAATTTTGAGGTAAATGCCATGATTTATGATAGGGGAGTAACAGGGGAACTGGAGCAGATTTTTCTAAAGGATATCGGGAAATCCAGTGAACTTACGTTGTATGATTACAGGCAGAGGAGCTTTGGGGTGAGGGTTAAGGAGCAGGTATCGAGATTGTTGTCGCCATTATTATAAGAGATTTGTAATGATTGCTTGTTGACATATATAAACACGATGTGTTATAATGTGTTTACAAAAATAGACAATGAAATATTTTTTTATAAAAGATAAATGCATTTTTCGAGGGAAGGGGAGTTTGGAATGATTGAATGGATTATAACTTCAAGTGTTTTGATACTTATTATTGTTGCAGTCAGATATTTTCTTAAAGGAAAAATCAGTTTAAGGTTGCAGTACGGACTTTGGGCATTGGTGCTCGTAAGACTGCTTATTCCGTTTAGTGTCGGAAGCAGCAGTATAAGTATACTTAATTTTACGGACAGAATAGCAGAGAATAGGGTTGAAGCAACGCATGAGGAGATGCTTCCGGGTGAAAATGCCGGAGATGAGCAGAACGGAAAAACACCGGGTAAAAATGTAGAGGATGCGCAGACCGGAGAAGTGCCGGGTATGTCGCAGGTGGTTACGCCGATTACTCCGGGTAAGGATGATGTAATATCTTCGGATAATGAGGCACAAGGTGTGGTGACACCCGGTTTGCCTGTGACCGGTAATGACGGAGTATCCACCGATAAAATAACACCTGATGTACCGGTGCAGAACAAAGATATAGTTAACATAACACCGAGCCCTGCTTTGCCCGGAACTGTGATGCCGGGAACAACAATACAGGGTGATGTAGCAGATGATCCTGTGGCAGATCTACATTCGGATAATACGGTATTGCCTATCGGGGACATTCTAAGAAAAGTGGTATTGTACACATGGCTTGCCGGAATCGTTCTTGTAGGCGGATATCTTGTATTTGTAAATATACATTTTACATACGGACTTAAGAAAAATGCAAAGCGTTTACCGGAGATTAAGGGTTATCCGTTATCTGTATATTTTGCAGAAAATATAGATACGCCGTGTATGCACGGTCTTATAAGACCTGCGATATATGTGACAGGCGAGGCAATGGCGAATGAAAAAGTGCTTCGTCATGTTTTGGAGCATGAGACTACGCACTATCGTCATGGTGACCATGTATGGAGTGTTCTTCGCAGTGTTTGTCTTGCACTTCATTGGTACAATCCTTTTGTGTGGCTTGCGGCATTTTTGTCAAGAAATGATGCTGAGCTTGCATGTGACGAGGGTACGATTAACAGAATCGGAGAGGCAGAACGTGAGGAGTACGGACGCACACTTATAGGTCTTACATGTCAGAAGAAAAACGGTTTGTTTGTTACGGCAACAACCATGACAGGCAGTAAAAAGAGCATCAAAGAGAGAATTGTTTTGATTGCGAAGAAGCCTAAGATGGCGATTTATACGCTTGTGGCGGTGCTTTTGATTGCGACTGTTGCGATAAGTTGCACGTTTACGGGGGCGCGCGACAAAGAAGATACTACGGTCGAGAACAATGATAATAACGAAGATGAGACAACAACCTGGGATGAGACAACGACAGGAGAAGAGGAGCCGACAACCACAAGCGGTGAGGATAAAAAGGCAGAGATTTCACCGGTGATTAGAGGGACTGTTGCAGCAAATATTAACTATGTATTTGGTGTGGATTCAGAAGGAAAATTGTTGATAAATACTGCGGATACCGACGGACGCGTGGATAAAGAGATCCTTTCACAATGGGAGGATTTGGTTGCGGTTGAGGCAGGCGGAGAAAACTTTTATCAATACCGTGTTGTCGGTCTTAAAAAAGACGGCACGGTATACACATGGAATTGCAATCTGAATGGTTGGACAGATATTGCGCAGGTATCGGTAAGTGATACTGACATTATAGGTTTGAAGAAGGACGGCACGGTGCTTTCCAAGGGCTCGGTTTATATGGGCAAAGCCAACTGGGAGGATATCGTTCAGGTAAGCGCAGGAAAAGGTTTTGTTGTAGGTCTTAAGGCAGATAGGACGGTTGTTGCCGTTGGCGATAATACATACGGTCAGTGCGAGGTATCGAACTGGACTGATATCGAGATGATTGCGGCAGGTGACGGACATACGGTAGGTCTTAGAAGTGACGGAACGGTGCTTGTTGCAGGACTTAATCTGTTTGGTGAAAATGATGTTACGACGTGGAAAGTCGGATCGTAGCCATGTCGTTCTGTGAGCCAAGGA
>JAZNXQ010000270.1:0-4952 GCA_045593945.1 Lachnospiraceae bacterium
GTTTTTTTCTCATATACTGTACAAATCATAGTATATACAGGAAGGGCTGTTCATGGATAATTATAATCTGTATAAAGATATCAGGCTTCGTACCGGTGGAGAAATATATATCGGTGTGGTTGGGCCGGTCAGAACCGGTAAATCGACCTTCATAAAGCGCTTTATGGATTTGGAGGTTTTGCCGGGAATAGAGGATGTACATAGCAGGGAACGTGCAAAGGATGAGTTGCCGCAGTCGGCTGCGGGCAGGACAATAATGACAACGGAGCCCAAATTTATTCCTAAAGAAGCGGCAAAAATAAAAATTACCGATGACATCAGCATTCAGACAAGGCTGATAGACTGTGTGGGATATATGGTCGACGGCGCGGCGGGGCATACTGAGAATAACTCTGAAAGAATGGTAAAAACACCGTGATTTAATTATAAAATTCCTTTTACACAGGCGGCAGAGCTTGGAACACAGAAAGTAATCAGGGAGCACTCTACAGTGGGGATAGTTGTGACGGCGGACGGAAGCTTTGGGGATATTGAGAGGGAGAGTTTTGTTCCGGCAGAAGAGAGAACCATTGCGGAGCTAAAAAAAATCGGCAAACCTTTTGTGGTGATATTGAATTCAGGAAAGCCGCACGCACCGGAAACAATGAAAATGGCGGCGGAACTTGAAGAAAAATACAAAGTATCGGTTTTGCCTATTAATTGTGTGCAGTTGCGTAAAGAGGATATTTCAAATATTCTTTCAACATTGCTTGAAGAATTTCCTGTTGTTAAAATCGATATGGCAATACCTAAGTGGGCAGAAATGCTTCCTGCAAAGCATCCTGTTAAGGCAGAATTTATCAGGTTTATGAAAAACCTTCTTGGTAAACTTAACAGAATGCGCGATATCGGGAAGAGTGATGATTGGCTTGATTGTGCAATGAGAAATGATTCTTTTCAGGAGTATGACAGTGCATTGTATACGCAGGAGCTTAAGCTTGATAAAGTGGGGATGGCAGACGGAAGTGTGACGTTCCGTGCAGAACTTGAGGATAAACATTATTATGATTTTTTGAGCGATATGACCGGAGTAAAAATTGACGGGGAATATTCTCTTGTTCAGCTGATTCGAAATATGGCAGTAATGCGCTCGGAATACGAAAAGGTAGAAGAAGCATTGAATAATGTCAGAAGAACGGGCTATGGTGTGGTTGCACCTGCAAAAGAAGAAGTAGAGCTTTCTGAACCGGAGATTATAAAACAGGGCAATAAGTTCGGGGTGAAAATCAACGCAAAAGCACCGTCAATTCATCTTATACAGGCAGATATTCAGATGGAGATTTCGCCCATTGTCGGAAGCGAAGAACAGGCAAAAGATCTTATTGGATTTATAAAACATAACAGTGAAGACCCTGAGGTCGGAATTTGGAATACCAATATTTTCGGCAAATCGATTGAGCAGATTGTTGAGGACGGTATTCAGTCTAAGATGAATATCATGACGGAAACAAGCCGCAGTAAACTTAGTGAGACTATTTATAAGGTTATCAATGATGGTAACGGCGGTCTTGTCTGTATTATTATTTAAAAAGAATAACAGCAAAAACAAAGTGCACCTTGAATGTCTTGTAATAAGGCAACAAGGTGTATTTTAATGTGCCGAATTATAAGGGTAAAAAAGTATGACAGAACTTTTTTGATATATAAGAAAAAAATAGATTTTATGTCCATATTGTGGTATACTAATGGGTATGAATGCGGAGGTCTGATATGAACTGTAAACAATTTCAAAAATATATACCGCAATTTATTGCAGATGAATTGAATATCAAAGAGACAGAAGATTTTCTTGCCCATGTGGCGTCATGTAAAGAGTGTGCGGAAGAATTGGAGACTATGCATCTTTTGCAGGTAGGTCTTTTGCAGCTTGACAGTGATGAGAGAGAAGAGTCTTATGATTTTAAAAGCCTGTTAAGTGATAAGCTGGCAATGGCAAAGAAGCGTTGTGTGAAGGCGCACAGGGCGAAGAAGGTGCGTTACACAATTGTTATACTTGCTAATATTTCTGCGGCGATTGGCATGATTTATCAGGCGTTTATGATGTTTGGAGGAGAAGAATGGCTGGCAAAATACTTTTAATAGACGGTAACAGTATAATTAACAGAGCGTTTTACGGACTTCCTGATTTGACGAATTCCAAAGGACTACATACCAATGCGGTCCTGGGCTTTTTGAATATTTTATTTAAGGTGATGGACGAGGAAAAGCCGGATTATCTCTATGTTGCTTTTGATCTTAAAGCGCCTACTTTCAGACATAAGATGTTTGCAGAGTATAAAGGCACAAGAAAGGGTATGCCCGATGAACTAAGAGAGCAGGTTCCGCTTCTTAAAGATGTGCTTGCGACTATGGGTATCTGCATTGTGCAGAAAGAAGGTTACGAGGCGGATGATATTCTCGGAACACTTGCTAAGCAGGGCGAGAAAGACGGTTTTGATGTAACTGTGCTTTCGGGAGACAGGGATTTGCTTCAGATAGCCACGGATGTTATTAAGGTCAGAATTCCAAAAACTCACAAAGGCACAACAGAGGTGTTTGATTATTATGCTAAGGATGTAAAGGAACAGTATCAGGTTACACCTGTGGAGTTTATTGATATGAAGGCGCTTATGGGAGATGCCTCGGACAATATTCCGGGTGTGCCGCAGATTGGTGAAAAGACGGCGGCCAAGATTATTGTGGAGTTCGGAAGCATTGAGAATGCGTATGAGCATATTGATGAGGTTATGCCGAACAAAGCAAGGGAGACCTTTAGAGAGCATTATGACCTTGCGGTACTTAGTAAAGTGCTCGCTACAATTAAGCTTGATTGTGAACTTGAAGTCGGTGCACAGAATGGTTTTGCGGAGGCTAAGGTTGGAGATATCTTTACCAATGAAGTTTATGAGAAGTTTTCGCAGCTTGAGTTTAAAAGCCTGCTTTCCAAATATTTTTCAGAAAAAAAGGTGCAGGCTTCGATTGCAACAGGCTTTAAGAGGACTGATGATTTTAACGAGGCTGAAGCTTTGTTTTTGAAGGCAGAGAAAAGTGGCGCAGGTATATTTTTTGTGCCGGATGAAGATAATAATGTGCTCGGACTTGCCATGTCTTTTGGCGCGGAAGAGACGTTTTTTATAGAAGCATGCGGTTTTATAAGCGAAGGTTATCTCAAAGATAAAGTTAATCGGTTGAGACAGCAGGCAGAGGAGAACGGGGAAAAGATATATTTCCTTGATTTGAAGGAGCAGCTTAAGTTTGTTTCGGATAAGCAGTATAAGAGTGATTTTGATGTGCAGGTTGCGGCATATCTTTTGTCACCGCTTAACGGAAGTTATGATTATGTAGATCTTGCAAGAGACTATATAGGAATGACGCTTCCGCTTGAAAAAGATTTGCTTGCGGGAATGTCGTATTCTAAGGCTTTAGAGGGCAAGCAGGAGGCTTTTTTGGAGGCAGTGTGCTATCATGCAGCTGTTGCAATGCTTGCAGGAAGTGTTTTGCCGGAGAAACTTAAAGCGGAAGATATGTATGAGCTTTATACCGATATCGAGCTTCCGCTCGTGTATACCTTGTTCCATATGGAGCAGGAAGGTATAAGAGTTGAGAGAGAAGGACTTAAGGAATACGGAGAAAAGCTCGGTGTAAGAATTGAAGAGCTTGAGCAGACTATATATGAGCTTGCAGGAATGCAGTTTAATATTAATTCGCCTAAGCAGCTTGGGGAAGTATTATTTGAAGAGCTTAAGCTTCCGGGTGGAAAGAAGAACAAGAATGGTTATTCAACTGCAGCCGATGTACTTGAGAAGCTTGCGGATGAGCACAGAATTGTAAAGGAAGTATTGGAATACAGACAGCTTGCCAAACTTAAGTCCACATATGCGGACGGGCTTGCGGCATTTATCGGTGAGGACGGAAGAATTCACGGTAAGTTTAATCAGACGATTACTGCGACGGGCAGAATAAGCAGTACGGAGCCTAATCTTCAGAACATACCGATAAAGATGGAGATAGGAAGACAAATCCGTAAGGTATTTATCCCTAAGGATGATTATGTTTTTGTGGATGCCGATTATTCACAGATTGAACTTAGGGTGCTTGCGCATTTGTCGGGTGATGAGAGCCTTATCGAGGCATATCGTCAGGATAGGGATATCCACAGAGTTACGGCATCACAGGTGTTCCATGTTCCGTTTGAAGAAGTTACGGCTCTGCAGAGACGTAATGCTAAGGCAGTTAATTTCGGAATTATTTACGGAATGAGTTCTTTCGGACTCAGTCAGGATTTGAGCGTTAGTAAGAAAGAAGCGGCAGAATATATCGAGAAATATTTTGCAACATATCCTAAGATTAAGGATTACCTTGACGGACTTGTTGCATTTGCAAAAGAAAACGGTTATGTAAGAACTTTGCTTAACAGAAAGCGTCCCATACCCGAGATTAAGTCATCAAATTTCATGCAGCGTGCTTTCGGAGAGAGAATAGCGATGAATTCTCCGATTCAGGGAACGGCGGCGGATATAATTAAAATCGCGATGATTCGCGTGGATAACAGGCTCAGGGAAGAAGGTTTCAAATCAAGGCTTCTTTTACAGGTGCACGATGAACTTCTTATTGAGACACATAAGGATGAAGTCGATAAGGTGTGTGCGCTTCTTAAGGACGAGATGGAGAATGCCATTAGCCTTCAGGTTGCGTTATGTGTTGACATGAACACCGGAAGTGACTGGTTTGAGACGAAGTAGTACTTAGCGAAGAATTAGTATGGCAGTGGGAGGAACTAAACGATATGATTATCGGAGTTACGGGTGGCGTCGGTTGCGGCAAAAGCGTTGTAATGGATTTACTTAATAAGGAGTTCGGTGTTCATATCATACTTGCTGATAATGTAGGTCATGAGGTTATGGCACCGGATGGAGAAGCATACGACGAGATTG
>JAZNXQ010000271.1:0-6133 GCA_045593945.1 Lachnospiraceae bacterium
TAATAAAAAAGTTGAATATTATCATTTGATTGCTAAATTTATTGCTTCAAATATTCAATTTGCAGATGAGATAAGAAGCGGTTTTACTTATTATTTGAACACTCATTTTTTTACTCAAGAAATAGTAGGTGTCGAAATTCCTTATATTTTATATTTGCAGGGGCTATGTAACTTTATTGATGGGGATTATGCAGGTGCATGTGAATATTACTCAAAAGCACTCTCATATGATTTGGATGTAGAAAATGAATATGTTACGGATATGGTAGAATCTTATGGATATGCACTTATTAGCTCGAATAATGCATTAGAAGCAAGAAATATATTAGGACAGCAAGAAGTCTATAATGCTTTTTCACATAGCTCGAATTTTTGTTTTATGATGGGCTTGGTATATATGAATTGTGCAGAATTTGAACGAGCAGTTGAAGAGTTTTTAAAGGCAACAACTAAGCTTGGTAAGGCTGATGGGGTAAACTCGTATAAGGCATATTACAATATAGCTGTTATATATGATTGTTTGAATAAAAATGATGATGCTATAAAATATTACAAGTTATGTGGTGAGTATCCACCTGCAAAAAGACTATTGGAAATGAAATAGTGGTAATAAAATAGAAGTTTACAAAATATGGTGAAAGCATATTTCTTTTACATCTGAATTTCTATTATTCTTATTCAATTCTGAGAATCTATGCTTTTAATCACTATTAAGGGCAGGGGATTTTTGGGAAGAGCATCCTCTGCGGAAGGAGGTAATCGCCATGAGTATATATGAATATGACGAAGAGGCTGTACTGGCGATGCTTGCGGAAGAATATAGGGAAGACGGTATTGAGATTGGCATGGAACGTGGGGAGATTCTTAAAGTGGTTTCAGTTATCCGTAGAATGCTTACAAAGGGAATGAGTTGCGATGCAATGGCAGATATATTGGATGAAGATATAGTGGTGATAAGCAGGATAGCAGACAAACTTAATGAGGCTTCGACTGTTACGGATGAAGAGATCGCGGATGAATTGATTAATTGCGGCAATATCTAAGAGGTACCTTGAAGATGAATAAATATAACATTGGGAGCATCACAGATGCTCCCAATTGTCTTTTACATATTCGTTAATAAATACTTTTCGGGTTCCAAAATAATTTTTGAGATTCATAAAGCCGTCATCATGCAGAACCCAGGGGTTTTCCATACGAGGTACGACAACCTTATATCCTTGTCTTCTGAATTCAAAGCTTTGAGAAATGTCATAGTAGTCCCATCCTTTAAGGATGTCTTCGCGCCATTCAATGTCATACTGTGTTGCCATTAGAAGACCGTCTATGGCAGCTACGGAACCGTAGGAACCGGGAATTTCTTCGCCGAAGGTTGCAACGACTGATTTGTATACGTTACTGGAGTATATTTTGCCGATGCGTGGTGCACGCAGTAAAATTGCATTTTGCGGCATGGTGGGAGCACCTACCATACCAATCATGCCAATGGCCGGATCTTCAAATATATTAAGGATATTTTTAATAAAATCTTTTTCTACAATCATAACATCCTGGTGAAGATATACCTTATACTTCGCATCGGAAGCATGCATTGCTTCGTTGTATCCGGCTGTCATGCACGGAGCTTCGGCTATTGTGAGACAGTCTATGGAATAACCTTCAGGAACATTAAGGCGATTGATGTAATATAAGGCTTCTTCCATGTATTGTTCGTTGTTGACACACATGATAAAACATATTTTCTTAGAGTCCATATTTCTTAATTATCTCCTCTGTTAACTTCCCTTTATTTGCAATTTTGTTTATGTAAGCACTTGCCATTTGAAGATTGCCGATATATCCGGACAAGTCGGCAAGCATACATAGGATGGTCTCATCGCCGGGATTGAGTTCGTCGAGCTGTTGCAATATGCAAAAAGCGTAGCGGAACTTGCGTGCTGCGATAAATATATCCGCAAGATTCATAAGCTGTCCGATTTCGTCAAATGAAGACGCTTTTACAGTAAA
Organism: Lachnospiraceae bacterium; assembly: GCA_045593945.1. Taxonomy (GTDB): domain Bacteria; phylum Bacillota; class Clostridia; order Lachnospirales; family Lachnospiraceae; genus SIG300. The sequence goes on from JAZNXQ010000271.1 coordinate 2,008, forward strand.
TAAAAGCATGTACGGTGATATGTTAAAAGTATCTATGAAGCTTATAAGCAGACTTGGTGCAGTGTCATCCTGTGCAAGAGATATTCGCCATAATATAAATTTTAACTGTGTAAATAAGGCTTTTGCATCTGCAGACGATGAAACGGTATCGAGAATAGTGTGCTGCTCGCCTTTGCTTTTCTCATATTCGTATATACGCATTATCACATACATATACGGAATGATTCCTGATTGACCGAGATGTTTTTCGATATCGGGCTCGTTAAATAAAGCGATAAAATCGTCCATGGCTTCTTGTGTGCCTGCACTTAGGTCACGTTCTATCCTATCGGTATAGGTTTGTTTTTCTTCTGCATATTTATTGTGGTATTCGAGTTCGGATTTTTCAAACTCCAATGCAAAAGCAGTGGTTTCGTGATAATTTTTCATGTGTGCTCCTTTGCAGGAAATATGGATTTTCTTATTATAGTTTAACATAGATACTTGTGTTTTGCCATTATAATTTTTATAATGGTATTAAGATATTGTGGACGGCGGTGAATACATATGAAAAAAAGAATTTTGGTTTATCGATATAAGAGTATATGTGAGCCTTATGTAATTAAAGCGTTTCAATCGCTCGGGGTTGAAGTAGAAGAGGTTACAGAGGCAATTACTAATAAAAATATCACTGATAAAGAAGCTTTGACGATTATCAGTAACAGGCTTTCGGCCAAGCATTATGATGCAGTATATAGTATCAATTTCTTTCCGATAGTTTCTGATGTTTGCAGGATTTACAAAGTGCCGTACATCTGCCATACGGTCGATTGCCCTGTTTTTGAATTATATTCTCATTCAATAAAGAATGAATGGAACAGGATATTTTGCTTTGACTATGCGCAGTATCTGGAGTTTCAGCCGAAGAATCCGGATTGCATATTCTACCTTCCGCTTGCGGCGGATGTTGAACATTATGACAGCGTGATTAAGACCATTACACCTGCTGATAAGCGTTTTGCGGCGGAGGTGGCTTTCGTGGGTTCGCTGTACAGTGAGAAGTCACCGTATAATCGGGCGGATAAGTTACCGGCACATCTTAAGGGATATTTGGATGGAGTGATGAATTCGCAGCTTAAGGTGTATGGCTACAATTTTCTTCGTGATGTGCTTACACAGGCTCATGTTGATGAATATAAGAAGAATGCAGCGTTCTTCCTTTTTTCAGAGAAAACCGACAAGAATGAAATTGCTTTTCTGGCGGATGGTATTCTTGGCTACAGAGTTGCCGAACTTGAAAGAGAGCGTCTGCTTGGACTTTTGTCAGAGCACTTTAACGTAGATTTGTATACTGCAAGCGATACTAAGAATTTGCCGAAGGTTCACAACAGAGGAACGGCAACTACGCTTACTGAGATGCCGAAGATTTTTAATCTCAGCAAGATTAATCTTAATTTCACGATTAAGCCGATTCGCACAGGACTTCCGCTCAGAATATGGGATATTATGGGGTGCGGCGGTTTTGTTCTCACCAATTACCAAGAGGAGATCGCAGAGTATTTTGAGGTTGGCAAGGATATAGAGGTGTTCGGAAGCGAAGAGGAGCTTGTAGAGAAGGTTCGTTACTATTTGGAACACGAAGAGGAGCGTGCGGCGATTGCGCGCAATGGTTATATGAAGGTTAGAGAGTACCATACTTGGGAGAAGAGGATGGAGTTGGTACTTGAGACGGTGTTTGGATAGATAAAATATATTCCAATTTAATGGTTGCATATTTAAAATAAATGTGATAATATCTCTCTATGATAAACAAGTGTATTTCACAGACGGACGGTTTGCGATGGGAGGGATGGTATGTCAGACAAGTATTATGTTGTTAATCAGAGGGCTGTGCCGGAGGTTCTTCTTAAGGTAGTAGAGGCGAAAAGGCTTATGGATATGGATAAGTCTATGCCGGTCCAGAAGGCTACGGAGATAGTCGGTATAAGCAGAAGTTCTTTTTACAAGTATAAGGATGACATCGAACCATTCCATGAGAATGCGAAGGGCCGTACAGTTACTTTCGTCTTACAGATAGACGACAGACCGGGACTTCTCTCATCGGTGCTTAAGCTTATTGCAGAGAGTTATGCCAACATACTTACTATTCATCAGACCATCCCGATTAACGGAGTGGCGTCTCTTACGGTGAGTGTTGAGATTTTGGCAAATTCGGGCGATGCATCTGAGCTTGTTGAGAGTATTAAAGCTCAAAGTGGTGTACACTATTTAAAAATATTATCAAAGGAATGATTCTGTTGCATTTAAAAGTGGCAGAATAGGAGGTTATTATGGCAAGTATAGCAGTTTTAGGATACGGCACGGTTGGTTCAGGTGTTGTAGATGTTTTGGAATTTAACAGGGACATAATTGCACTGCGTGCAAAGGAAGAGATTAATGTTAAGTATGTTCTTGATTTGAGGGATTTCCCCGGAGATAAAGTAGAGAAGATGCTCGTTCATGATTTTGAGACAATTGTAAATGATGACGAGGTTGAGATAGTAGCAGAGGTTCTCGGTGGTGTTAAATTTGCTTATCCTTATGTTAAAGAGGCTCTCGAGAAAGGCAAGAGTGTAGTAACCTCTAATAAAGAACTTGTTGCCAAATATGGTGCAGAACTTCTTGCAATAGCCAAGGAGAAGAATGTGAACTTTTTCTTTGAGGCGAGTGTAGGTGGTGGTATTCCGATAATCAGACCGCTTAATGAGTGCTTGACTGCAGAGGAAATCTGTGAAATTACAGGTATCCTTAACGGAACAACTAATTATATTCTTACGAAGATGAGCAAGGAAGGCCTTGATTTTGGTACTGTTTTAAAGGATGCACAGGATAAAGGCTATGCGGAGCGCAATCCTGAAGCAGATGTTGAAGGCTATGACGCATGTAGAAAGATTGCGATTCTTACATCACTTGCCTTTGGTAAGCAGGTTGATTTTGAAGATATTTATACAGAAGGTATTACATCAATTACACCTGATGATATCAAGCTTGCAGCAAGCATCGGACGTTCAATCAAGCTTCTTGCTTCAAGCAAGTGCGTGGATGGCAAGGTGTATGCAATGGTAACACCCGGTATGATAACAAGTGAGCATCCGCTTTACGCAGTTGAAGATGTATTCAATGCTGTTATGGTTGAGGGTAATATGGTTGGCAGAACAATGTTCTATGGTAAGGGCGCAGGTAAGCTCCCGACTGCAAGTGCAGTAGTTGCGGACATTGTTGCAGCAGTTAAAAATAGAAGCAGACATCTTGAGGTTAGGTGGGATGCCGATAAGCTTGCACTTTCAGATGTTTCATCTTCGGCAAAACAGTTCTTCGTAAGAATTGCAGATACCGAAGAATCTCGTATTGAGGCTGAGAAGGAATTCGGTGTTGAGGAATTTATTCGTGCAGAAGGTGCAGCGGATTGTGCGTTTGTAACAGGGGTTATGACAGAGGCACAGTTTGCGGAGAAGGAAGCTAAGCTTACGGGAATACGTAACAGAATTCGTTTACAGTAAAGTGGGGAGTTTGCTTTGGAGAATCAAAGAAAAGAACTTACAGCTGAGACAGCATTTTTTGTTGTTGGAATTATTTTGGCGGCGATTGCGATAGTGATTGCCGCCTTGTTTGCTTTGTTTCCGGAAGTGTTTGCCAGACTTAAGTTTCCGTGTATGTTTCATGAAATCACAGGGCTTTATTGTCCGGGATGCGGGGGCACAAGAGCGGTTAAAGCATTTTTTGGCGGACATATTGTAAAATCTTTTTTGTTTAACCCTGTGGTACTCTACAGTGTGGTCATGTACACTTGGTTTATGGGGGCACAGTTGCTTGAACGCATGACAGGTGGAAAAGTAAAAGGTCTTAAATACAGACATTTGTATTTGTGGCTTGCGCTCGTGATAGTGGTTGCTAATTGCCTGATACGTAATATTTTGCTCATTAGGTATGGTATAACCTTGTAAATGAACACAAATTGTGATAAAATATTAACAGTCTGTAAAAGCGGACGATTGGTATGAGATATGTATTTGTATGAGTTACAAAATAACTTGGAGGAGGATTTTATGAGTTTTACAAAAACACCTATAAGCGACGGCGATTATTCAACACTTCTCGGAATGAACGG
>JAZNXQ010000272.1:0-2155 GCA_045593945.1 Lachnospiraceae bacterium
ATTGTACTGTATAATTAAACAGAAAGTGGATGCGAATTTCCGTTTATGCCCCTAGTTTTTGAAAGGGGTGATGCCCAATGATTAACTTGAGCGATGTACTTACACTCTTACTGGTTATATTCACGGCATTGTCATACATAGACAGTCATAAAAAGAAATAAGCATCTATCCCCTACCAAAGTTTAGATGCTTATTTCTTAATAACATTCAAATTTTACTGGGGCATCGGATATTTCAACTCCGATACCTTTCTAATCAGATTATACACTAGGAGACTTGAGAAATCAAGTCTCCTTTTTGATTAACTCCTTACATCACACAATACTGTCAATCCATTCAAACAACTCTTCCAAATCATAATCACCGGCATGCCACATGTCCCATGGAAATAAAAGCTTACTGTCAACCCCTGCCTCGCAAAGCAGTGCATTAAACATAGCAGGAATTGCGAGAGATGTATCTCTGTCTATCGCACCGTGACAAATACGATAATGCTTAGCCTTTACCGCTTTATCATCTCTTATATAACACATCGGATTTGCCATTTTGATTTGCTTTTCTTCTGCCATTGCAGCGCCACATCCGCTATGCTTATAACTAAATTCCGTAAAATGTCGCGCCTCTTTATCCGCAGTACCAAACAGCATATTCAAAGAAGTTCTCAAAACAAGGTCATCAAATGCCGGTACAGGTTTTCTCCTTGTGCGGTATCTTACACATCCGTCAAAATCAATATCCGCCACTCTTCCATTCTCCCAAACAAGCCAGTCAACTCCTGACAAATCTGCTCCTTTTTTCAATTCCTTATTGGCGGAGTTTATAATAAATGCCTTTACATATTCTTTTAACGGACCATCTCCGTTATCATCAAGTGTGAGTGGCTGACCTAACTCGTTTTTAAGCGCAAGACTGTTTACATACACAGGGAACATTTTTGCAAGCTCTGCCGAAAACGCAATCCGCTCCTCCGTCAGTCTGTCAATTTCGTGTCTGAACTCCCACTCATACGCTGTGTCAGAATTCTCAATATTTATAATCGGGCAATAACACGATGCCGCAAAAATATCATCACGCTCATCGGCCGCACCGAGTGCTTTAAGATACGGCTCATAGTCAGGATGATTGCCCGTTGCCCCCATAAGCGAAGACAACGCACCGCCCGCACTTGTACCGTTAGTAATGATTTTCTCCGTGTCTCCCGGAATTTTATCCGCATTATGACGTAGAAAACGTACTGCTGCTTTCATATCGCACACAAACGCCGGGGCCATACCTATATACTTTCCGGCCTCATTAGTCATGCCTCTGCCTCGTATACCTGCCGCAGCAACAACATATCCATGCAAAAGTGCCTTAAATATTGAATTGGCCTTACCTTCTCTGTTAAGTCCCGGTCTGTCAAGCGGACCCGGCTTAAATCCGCCCACGGTATTCGGCATAAAAATCGGAGCATTACCAAGCGAATATTTACCTATGCTTTTACCCTTGTAGTAAACCTCCGGCACGAAAAGATTTATACGCTGCAATTCTGCATCCGCAGGATTTGTCACATAAGGAATGTTCTCAAATGCCCTGAATTTAAGTTCTTCTCCGTCTATCTCAAGAGTCTCTACTGTATACTTATTTTCATCAAATACTAATTCACACATATTATTCCTCCTGCCCGTATACCTTGTATCTTTACTCATATTATATCACCTCATATAATAGAGTACAACGCTCGGTTTCTTTTACATTTTTTACCATTTCTTTATTGAGTATATAATATTTTTATGATATGATTGTACTGTATAATTAAACAGAAAGTGGATGCGAATTTCCGTTTATGCCCCTAGTTTTTGAAAGGGGTGATGCCCAATGATTAACTTGAGCGATGTACTTACACTCTTACTGGTTATACTCACGGCATTGTCATACATAGGCAGTCATAAAAAGAAATAAGCATCTAACTCCGGTCAAAGTTTTAGATGCTTATTTCTTATAAGTAATAAATTTGCTGGGGCATCGGATATTTCACTTCCGATATCCTTTCTTATTAGATTATACACTAGGAGACTTGAGAAATCAAGTCTCCTTTTCTAAATTAATCACTCTACTATTTCACAAGTCCGATACACTCATTAATATCTTTAAATCCCTGCACTTCAAGGTATTT
>JAZNXQ010000273.1:0-6559 GCA_045593945.1 Lachnospiraceae bacterium
GCGATAGGATGAAGGAGAGTAGCGATAACTTTGATTCCGTAGAAGCAGTCAATCAAAATCTGACGGCGAAGTGAGTCGTTTTCTTCTTTTTCTGCAATCTTGATATTATTTACCCAGTGTTTATTGATTTCACGGATAAAACTGTCAAGTACATAAGTGATTCTATGGAAATCATGGTTGTACATATGACGCTCATATTCAAGTACGGCATCTTTTGCAAGTGCAACTATCTTCTCATCAACTGTGCCTTCCGGTATCTTGCAGTCATAGTATGACTGGATGGAGTAGAAGCAGGAGCGGATAAGACGGTTATATACGTTGGTAAGGAGGTTACCTTCCTTAAGTACCGTATCCTGTCCCTGTCGCTCGTTTTCGGGCATATAAACCTGCGGCTTGAAACCAACACTCTTAGTTGAAAGACCGAGGCTTAAGAAATGCATTCTGAGCTGTTCTGCTGTGTAGAATTCCAAAAGCTCGTCTGCCATCGGAGGCTTAATATCTGAGCTGCTGCTTGCCTTCTTATCCATGAATAAAACATGGTTGTTTGCGATTAAATGAGGGAAATGAATCTTGCTTATATCGTGTGCATCTGAATACTTGGTCTTGAGTGCAACGGCCATAGCCATTTCTGCAATACCGTAGAAATAAATATTGTCTTCACCGATGAACTGATAAACACAAGCGTCGTCATCGTCCCACCATTTTTTCCATTCGTTCTCGTCCGCACCCTGCTTTGCAAGATAAGTGCGTGAAAATGAAATCGGTGCCCACAAGGACTCGGGCCATACCCAGAAGGTCATATCCTTCATATCTTCTTTATCAGGAACGGGAACGCCCCACTCAATATTACCTGAAAGACGGAACGGAACGAGGGTTTTACCTGTTCTGTAGCGGATGGACTTGGCGTCAAGCACTGCACGGGCCTTGTCACGTCCGTCGAGATTTTTGAAAACAAAAGTAATTGAAGGCTTCTTTTCTTCATCGATTGTCTCATGCTCAGGCAACTCTGCCTCAAGTGCAGCAAGGTCTTCGATGTTCTTTCTCTGTACATAAATGTACGGAGGCTTTAAAAACTCCTCGATGGTATTTAACTGATATTTACGTGTGTTGGTGTTTGCGCGAAGTGACTGGATGTATTCTGTCATAAGCTCCGTGCATTCTTCTAACTTAAAATACCAGTTGGTAACGTTCTTGATTAAAGGCTTTTTGCCGGAAAGAGTACTGATCGGGTCAATCAAATCAGTAGGCATGTACTGATGACCAAGCGCACATTCGTCTGCATATGCCTTTTCTGAACAGCAACCCTCGATGGGGCATTTTCCTACAACCTGACGACCGTTTAAGAATACTTCTTTGTCAGGGTCGAAAAACTGCGGTGTGGAAAGCTTCTCGAGCCAGCCGTTCTCATATAAACGCTCGAATACAAAATCAGAAACTTCTGTATGCATTTTGCCTGTATCGCCGAATGCGGAAGCACCGTAAAGGTTAAGGCCGATTTCGTAATCTTCAAGAGTCTGTTTCTGTTTTTTGTGATTGCCCATTACATAATCTTCGATAGTACCTTCGAAACCCTGCTCAACGAGCTTACGGTAAGCTTCTACGATAGGTGAACCATAGCAGTCAGTTCCTGACACAAAGATAACATTTTCTTTGCCGATTCTGTCACGAAGGAAACGTGCAAATGTGTCGGCATGGAGGAACATTCCGCCTACATGGCCGAAATGAAGTGTCTTGTTACCGTAGGGCATGCCGGCCGTAACAATGGCTCTTTTGGGGAAAATCGGACGCTCGTCCGGTCTGATTCGTCTGTTAATCATGTGAGTCTCTCCTTTGAAAATAAAAATACCCCTGTGGAAATCTCCACAGGGGCGAATATAAACATATATCGCGGTGCCACCCGGTGCGTTCATACATCACTGCATGAACCTCAGTAAGTGCATTACACACTCCGGTTCGTAACGTGAACCATGCGTCATAGCATCACTTATAAAAATAAGATCCGTATGCGACTCCGAGGCTTGTTTCTTCCTGCCCGAACCATTCCCTCTCAGCTTATGGGAACTCTCTGTGGATGCGTAACAAGAGTACTCTTCTCTTCATAGTCTTTAGTTATTAGCATTTTAATATTATAATCAAATTCCCTGAAAGTGTCAAGGTTAATTACAAAGTATAGAAGTTTTTATTAACTTCAAGCTCCGGTGTGATATCGCCACCGTTGTTGGTAATTGTGGCAAGAACGCCGCCGATTCGACGGAGCTTTGCTGCACAGTTTTTATCATGGTAAGCAATTAAATCGGTATATACCGGGCTGGATAGCAATGACTTACGTGTTTCTGCACCAAACGGACAGTAGCGAAAGAGTATTGCACGGGCCACCTTATTAAGTCGTGATGCTCCTCCTGATTCATAGGTCATGTAAGACAAGTAGTCGTTTGTAAATACCTCTTTGAAATTGTTGTGGTATTTAGTAAGGACAGTCTTGATTTTCTCCTTGGCCTCTGTTGAAATCTCGTGATTCTTCTTATAGTAAGAGATGTAGTCAAAGTATTCGGAAGTAAGCGACTTCTGACGTATATCACTCCAATGAGGTCCTTCAATATTCTTGCATAATTCCCAACGGAATTGGCCGAAAGAACGAAGTACGCAAGGATTAAAATCGCCTCTGAATAAAATAGGGAAGGAGAAGCGGGCGGGTGTATCTTTTTTGGCACCGGCAAGCTCCTGCCACATAATACCCTTTTGTCCGATTACCGGGTTAAGTATAATGCAGGGAAGAACTTCTTTTTGGAGAACTTCTTTCTCAAGTCCGAAACGATTGATTTCATATGGAACTGCTCTGTAAAAAATCGAGAAATCAAGAGCTTTGTATTTGGCAAAAGTATCGGCAACTCTTTTCTTTGAAATAAAAAGAGAAGAAAATTGCTCGTCAGGATAATCGCTGTACAAAATAGGACAAAAACCGAGAATCTGACCGCAGGTAATTCTGTGTGAGGAACGGAAGAAGTTCTGAATTTCAAATCTTGTCTTCGCTTTTTTGTCCATCATCATCGTGGTAACCTGAGTATCCGTAAGCTTTTCGGTACGTTTCCGTTCGCGGATTGTACCGGCATAGTCCTGGTCGAATTCATTGCGGGACGGTTCCTGGTTGCCTTTGAATATCTCAAGAAGCCATTCATACATTGTATATACCTGGAAACCGCCAAAGTCTTTGGCAGAATCAATGTTTAATTTAAAAAGTTCCTGTAACTGCTGCTCTGAAACAAGTGTTTCATCTATAAGGCCGGTATTAAGAAATATTTCAACAAGTCTGTTCTTGGAACCGGTCTCTACATATTTGAAAAAGATTGCCTCATATATTGTATAAAAATGTTTTGCGATTGTCTTACGGATGGTTGTAGTGGCTTCGCTTGTGTCATTTTTATCTTTGAGTTCACGAAAGGCAAGAACAGCATCCTTAAATTGAATAAGTGCTTCGGACGGAAGGTTCGAATAAGAAAGAAGTTTATCGAGCATACCGGTAGCAGTTTGCCTTAGTTTATCCCAATCGTCAGTGGAAATCTCTTTTTGTGCAGAGTCACCTTTTGCAAGTACTTCTGCAGTATTTTTTGAAATATCATTGAGTAAAGCAGAGGCATTGGCAAGCATGGTCTTGTTAATACCGATAAGCTGTGCATGCGAAAACATCTCTGTAATATTACGATAGGTAAGCGCCGTATTACGTCCGATTTTAAGAAGTTCTGCATGAAGGCTGCAGTACATTCCGAAAAGATAAGAATTCTCAGTGCTTATAAGATGCATACCGACCTTTTTAAGCTTGGCAAGAACATCCTTAAGCAGTGAGGAGTAGTCTTCGCAAAGTTCGTAGGCATCCTTAAAATGTGTGAGAGCAATATATTCGCTTGCTTCATAAAATGTATTGCAAACTGATGAATCCATTTTAAGAAGTTCATTGTAATAATTTATGTAATCAGAAGAGTCTGACACTGTGTCTTGTGACAGCAGAGTAAAATCTTCTGACATTTCCGTTAAGTCCGGAAGAGATATTAAATTATCATTGCACAAAATCTTGTAATTCTCAAACTTAGTGTTAAGAAAAGCACATAAAGAATCTGTCTGTCTTGCATATTTTGCATATTGTGAGGAAAGATGCACGGCAAGCTTACCAATAGAAGAAACAAGTGCTCCTCTGATATTGGGATACATCGCAAGATCTTTCTCAAGGACTTTAAGGCTTGTGCCCGATAGGGTCATGATAATACAATCCTCGGCTGCAATATAGGTGTAATCATATTTGTCTGAAAGGATATCATACAGACCTATGATTTCTCCGGGTTTTGCATCAAGTGATGTGTTGGCGCGGACTACGGTTACTTTGCCGGACATAAGCAACGACAGCTCAGTTACTGGCTGGCCTGCAAGATAAATAAAGCTTCCTTTAGTTTTTGATACAAGATTAGGTTCAATAAATAAATCAGCCATCCTGTGTACCTCGATAAATCTGAATATTGTATAACTTTATTGAATATTATATCACTATTTGCCTTCGGAAGGAAGAGCTTTTTGAGAATATTTTGTAATTACAAGCTCAGAATATGGAACTTTTTTATCCAGTTCGCCTGCTTCAATCAAAATATCCTGTAATAAGTCGAAACTTGCTTCTTCAAAGATGGTATCTTCCTTCCAGGTATCCTGCACTTTGTAACGCTCAATAATAGTTGTCAGATTCTCGAGAGAGGTCTCTGCAAACTGTGGAGCAATGACTTTGGCAATTTCTTCTGATGTATGCGAGTTTACATAATTTATACCCTTTTGAATGGCATCAGTAAAGTTCTGGATGATATCGGGGTTTTTCTCAAGATAACTTTTCTTTGCACAGTATGCGGTATAGGGAACATAACCGCTGTCAACACCGAGAGAAGCGATAACGTGACCTTTACCCTCTGATTCGAGAGAGGTTGCAAATGGTTCGAATTCTACTGAATAGTCTCCCTGTCCCGAAGAAAAAGCACCTGCGGTAAGACCGAAGTTGATGTTTTGGATGATGGTAAGGTCTTTTGCGGGATCAATACCGTTTTTCTTGAGAATATACTCGAATACCATCTGAGGCATTCCGCCTGCACGGCCGCCCAGTACTGTAGAACCTTTTAAATCGGTCCATTTAAAATTTGTGACAGGTTCTCTGCCGACAAGGAAATTGCCGGCACGCTGTGTAAGCTGTGCGAAGTTAACGGCATAGTCGGCAGAGCCTTCGGCATATACATAAATAGAAGCCTCGGAGCCCATAAAGCCTATTTGTGCATCACCTGAAATAAGAGCGGTCATAACCTTGTCTGCACCGCCACCGTTTACAAGAGTGATATCGAGTCCTTCTTCTTCAAAGTAACCAAGTTCAATTGCAACATACTGCGGCGCGTAAAAAATAGAGTGAGCCACTTCGTTTAAGGTAACGGCGGTAAGACCGTCATCATCTTTTTTGCAGCCTGTAAGAAAAAGTGAAAGTAAGAAGCATGAAACTAAACATGTTACAAAAAATCTGCGTTTCATAATAACCTCCATGATAATATACAGTAATAATATATGGGAGAGAGACATTTTGGTGCAGTGGGTGAAGTAACAAATGAATGCAAAATATACAAAAAGTTCAAATAATTACAAAAATAAAATCAAATAAAAACAATAAAAAAGATAAAAATACAGAAAATAGTACAATAATACCATGAATATTAGTTGCAATTTTGCTGAAAATTGGGTATGATAATAGTGAAATGAATAATACCTCGGGAGTGTGATTAGATGTATCAGATTTACCAACGTAAACATTTCAAAATTTATAAGGCGGATGACGGAATAATTCTCCACAATTCTCTTTATGATTTTTCACAGGCTCATACTCACCTTAAAAGTGTGAAGCAGGCCAAATTATTAATACAGTATTCTTTAGATAAGCGGATACCAAGGGATTTGTCTCTTTATCTGCTTATTTCATTGTTAAGGATAAACAGCGGACAGCATACAAAAGAGTACTCTGAAAAAATTGAGGAGCTTATTGATAACAAAAAACAACGCCAGACTTATTACAATCGCGGACAGCGTTATCGGATGAGCGGAAGAAGCTGTGCTTAGGCCGGTTTAAGAACAATTGAATAATAATATAAAAATCGCGTGACTTTTGTTACGCGATGTTTTATAATATATGGATGAGAATTCTACGATTGTGGGTTACTCTTTTTGTGAAGGGAAAGGAAGCAGTTATGGGCTTTTTCGCCAATCTTATAAGCAAACTTAACGGAAGTGCCGAACTTAAGAAGGCACAGGAGAAGTATCTGCGTAACACTAAGAAATATCTTGGTGAGGTCAGCGCCAATGCAGAGGCTATGGCAGCCATGGCAGGCAGAAAGCAAAGAGAGCTTGTTGAATGTACCAATGAGCTGGAGAGACTTCAAAGATATGCTGAAAAGGCAGTCCTGGCAGAAGCTGATGATGATGCGAGAGAGTATCTTGCCAAGAAACTTGCTCTTGAGGAGAAACTTAAGCGTTTGCAACAGGAATATGAGCAGGC
>JAZNXQ010000274.1:0-17767 GCA_045593945.1 Lachnospiraceae bacterium
GCCGTCTCTCCTATTATAACACCATGTCCGTGGTCAATAAAGAGTCCTTTTCCTATTGTTGCACCGGGATGGATTTCAATACCTGTCTTGTGCGCAGTTCTCTGCGAAATCCATCTTGCAAGAAAATAATGCTTTTTTAAATATAACTTGTGAGCAAGTCTGTATCTTAACATGGCCTTGAAGCTCGGATAGAGAAAAACCTCCATCGTGGAGCGGAGCGCCGGGTCACGTTCTTTTATTATCTGAATTTCTTCTTTTATAAATTTGATGAAGCCCATGATGTTCTCCTTTCTTTTTTAAATGTGAAATATTGCTTTGCCTGTGTGGCTGTAGAAGTTTCGTTAAAAAACAGAATATGCCAAACATTACAATGAGCCCTAAACTAAAATTGTTTCAGGAGAGCCTTCAACAATTTTAAGGTCTCATTTCCATGGCATATAAAAGTTTTTTACCGAAACTTCTACAGCCACACAGGCAAAGTAATATTTCACAGCCAACAAAAACAAAAAAGAGCATCCTGCCTCTATAAGAGACGGGATGCCCGCGGTTCCACTCTAATTAGGACTATGAAGTCCTCACTCATATACGTAACGTGTATCAACGTACCACACTAACCGAAATATCGGCTCATACGGTCTGCTCCCGAATGCACTTCACTCATCCCTTCACAAGAAATGCTTTCAGCCGATGACATTTCCTCTCTGCTGCTACCTGACAAGCTACTTTTTCGTTCTTAGCATTTGAAAAATATATATCTATAGAATATGCAATAAAGGTCGATTTGTCAATAAGGGATTTTATTTTTGCTTCCCGCAGCATCCGCCGCACTGCATCCCGCATTCTCCGACTTCCATACCTGCATAGCGATAATTATCAACCGTCTCAAGAAGTGCAATCGACTGTGCCGCGATTCCTTCTTCTCTTCCTGTAAAACCGAGACCTTCCTCCGTCGTTGCCTTGATGCTTACCTTGTCTACCGGAATTTTAAGAGCCTTTGCGATATTTTCACGCATCTCTTCGCGGTAAGGTCCCACCTTCGGACGCTGTGCAATAATTGTCGCATCAATGTTGCCGATAAGGTACAAATTCTCCTCCAAAAGTTTGCCGACGTGCTCAAGAAGCTTTATGCTGGAAATTCCTTTGTAGGCTGGATCTGTATCCGGAAAATGCTTGCCAATGTCACCAAGGGCCGCCGCTCCCAAAAGAGAATCCATAATGGCATGAGTCAGGACATCCGCATCCGAGTGTCCGAGAAGTCCTTTTTCAAAAGGTATCTCCACTCCTCCGAGTATCATTTTTCTGTCTTCTACAACTCTGTGAACATCGTAGCCCATTCCTATTCTCATTATGCCGTCTCCTTTTCTCAAATGTAAATCTTCTCTAGTTATTATAGTATCGATATCCGGCTCTGTCAAAAGATTTTATCTACGACTTGATTTATCCGCCAAGTCTCCGTACACCGGTGTTGCAAGTCCAAAACCACCCGATACGATCATAATCTGCCCTGTCGTACTGCTGAGGTCTACGATATTAATCATTTTGAAGAACTGAAAAACGCTACAATGTGATGAGTGTCCCCTGCTTCGTTATTAATGATGATAAGATTTTCTTCGGAAAGAAGAATATAAGGCAGATTTTGGAGATTATTAACGAACTTTAGTAAAACTAAAACCCTGCCCAGACAAAATAAAAGCCCGTAAACTTTCGTTCTACGGGCTTTCTGCGTAGCGGAAGAGGGATTTGAACCCACGACACCACGGGTATGAACCGTGTGCTCTAGCCAACTGAGCTATTCCGCCATATTCATTTAAATGGGGCCTACAGGGCTCGAACCTGTGACCCTCTGCTTGTAAGGCAGATGCTCTCCCAGCTGAGCTAAGACCCCTTGATTGCTATCAACAAACGTCTTCTGCAAACTTACTTTGACAAGTATAATATCAAAATCCAAAAATGTCAACCACTTTTTTTAAAAATATTTTACTTCTTAAGCGGCTTCTTGGTATTGTCCGTTCCTCTTGTTCTTTTTAGCTCTTCTCTTTGTCTGTCAGACACAAACTTCTGAATCGCAGGATTCTCCTCTTCAAATCTGCAACCGTATAAATAGTGTGTATCATCTATCTCTTCCCTGCGCACTATTCTACCCATAATATTAACACTAAGTGATTCTTCGTTAACAAGCAAAACTACAAGCGGATTCTTATCGTATTCTATCTCCTGATGATATATAAGTGCAAAACCCTTCTGGCTCACATCTTTAACCACAACATCGTATACTTCCTGCTTATTTCCTAATCTCGCCTTACCCGGAAGCCCCGCATATACACGGAAATATTCTCTTCGGTTTGTTGCTTTTACATCCAAAGGAGACGCAATCATATGATACTTGCGTCCGCCATTAACTATATTACGAACAACACAATTCTCCCACATATACAGCCTATTACCACCCTCGTCAATAGATATAAGATTAACCTTAACTTGCTGGGTGTCAAACTTAAGTACATGATTATTATGAGTTACGGTATCTGTAAGTACGCAACCCTGTATTGTTCTTATAACTTCCGTCTTAAACTCCATCTTATGGTCACCCCGGCAAACTTCCAAAGTAACCTGACTTCCGATTTCTATTTCTTCAATTCTCACGTAGTGTCCCCCGATAGCTACACATATATAATAATTATACCAAAATCCCCCTATAAATGCAACTCATTTAAACATGTTGTACTTTTTTTTGCAATGTGTTATACTAAGAAAGAATATGGTCTTTTAACAAATAACAAAGGAGACGGTTATTCATGATTTACTTTATTGTGAATCCTCACTCTCGCTCCGGCAAGGCTCTTAACATTTGGAAAAGCCTGGAGCAGACTTTAAAAAATAAAGAAGTTGAGTTTTCATGTTTTTTTACCGAATATATCGGTCATGCAATCAAAATTGCCGAGGAACTGACATCATCTGCTTCTGCTGACAATCCCTTACGTATTGTGATTCTTGGCGGTGACGGAACTGTCAACGAAGTATATAACGGCATACGTAATCATAAATATGTTTCCATTGGATATATTCCCACGGGTTCCGGTAATGATTTTGCACGCGGACTTAAGCTTCCCACAGAACCACTTGCCGCGTTGGAGAATATCCTTGCTTCCACAAAAACTGTAGAACTTGAAAGCGGACTAATGTCAAGCGGCAATCTCTCACGCAGATTTGCAGTAAGCTGTGGTATCGGCTATGACGCTTCAATCACGCATCGCGTGATGACATCAAAGCTTAAGAAGGTATTCAATAAGATTGGTCTTGGCAAATTGGTATATGCTTTTTTTGGTGTTATCAATGTATTCAAAAAACCTCAGACTTCTGCTGATATATATATTGACGGCAAACTTGACATGCAATTGCAAAAGTTCTACTTTGCATCGATTCATGTACTCAAATACGAAGGCGGCGGATTTCCGTTTGCACCACATGCCAATCCTTCGGACAGCCTGCTTGCAGTAACTGTTTTTCACAGCACAACAAGACTTGGTTTTGCCCTTAATCTTATAGCTTCAATATTTACAAAGCATGAAGGACGTAAGGGTGTTACTACTTTTCAATGTAAAACATGTACCGTCAAGACCAGCAAGGGTAACTATATGCACACTGACGGTGAAGGATGGGGACTTGTTTCAGAACTTACTACAAAGATATGTTCTGAAGACGAATTTGTTAATATAATTATATAGAGGCGAACAATGAACAAAATAAAGAATTTTTTAAAAAAATACAAGCATGCCACATTGCTGTTGTATGTTTTTATATACTTCCCGTGGTTCTTTTTGCTTGAGGAGCATGTTACTCACTACACTCCAATTAAAATATGGCTTGACGATTATATTCCGTTTTGCGAATATTTTATTGTACCGTACCTTTTGTGGTTTGCTTATATAGCAGTTGTTGTTTTGTATTTTCTTTTTACATCAAAAAAGGACTACTACTACTTATGTGCCAACCTTTTTATCGGTATGACAATATTCCTGATTATATCAACGGTATGGCCCAACGGACAGGATTTGCGTCCCGCGTTCTTCCCGCGAGATAATGTTTTTACGGATTCGGTCCGAAACCTTTACAAAGGTGACACCTGCACCAATGTATTCCCGAGTCTTCACGTATATAACTCAGTTGTAATTCATATAGCTGTAGCCAAAAGCGAAAAACTCCGCAAATACAAGTGGATACAGATTTCATCCTTCGTACTCATGGTAAGTATCTGTCTTGCAACAGTGTTCTTAAAACAACACTCCTGCATGGACGTGTTTGGTGCTCTTGCACTTAACTATCTGATTTACGGACTTGTATACAAATTAGATCATTCATATTTACTTTCAACATTTAATAAAGAGGAGTACTAGACTCCTCTTTATTTTTGTCTTATTTAGTTAAATCCGAATATTTTCTGTGTCACCTGATAACAGAATACACCAAACTTTCTTCCTGCCTTACCCGGCAGATTCATTACTGTTCCCATAATACCGTGACGCAATTTTTTATATAAATGCTCATCCGTCTTCTTAATATCTTCCCAAAGGAGACGTTTCTTCTCAAGATTCTCTTCCGTGCCTGATTTGAGGGCAAGAACAGTCGATACAATCGTGATTATCTCAAGATAATTGTACATGTACTTTCTAAGTTTTTTTGCCGGAATCCTTGCCTTATCAAACAAATCATACTGTTCAAGCATAATCCTGTTAACTCTAAGCTGCTGATCTATTCGCGAAATCATTACTTTTTCATTAACCGACTGATCTTCTCTTCCGATATAGTACCAATAAAGATTGGTATTAATATAATACAATTTCTTAACATGCGGAAAAGGTTGATATGCAAAAATATTATCTACATAAAATGTATGTTTGGGAAGTTCAAGTCCGCTTGCCCTAAGCACTTCCGTACGATAAATAAGCGAATGCATGAGAAGATAGTGCCCTTTTATGACATATCTTACATCATCCCAGCCTATAACCCTGTTCTGTGGAATCATGCCGGTGTACTTCATCACCTTTTTATGCTTGACGCCTTCTTTGTCATACACATAATTGGCAATTACCATGTCAAGCTGCGTATCCGGCGCTGAATGCTCTTCAAGCACCTTAAGCACTTCAAGAAGCGAATCCTTATCCACCTTATCATCACTGTCAACGACTTTAAAATACAAACCTTCCGCATTGGCAAGGCCAAAGTTAACTGCATCACCGTGACCACCGTTTTCCTTATTAACAAGCTTAACAATTCCCGGATATTTCTCTACAAGTTCCTCGCCAATCTCCCTCGTACGGTCCTTCGACCCGTCATTGACAATAATAATCTCTATCCTGTCTCCGCCCGGCAAAAGGCTGGCAACACACTTTTCCAAATATGCCTCAGAATTATAGCTTGGAATTGCAACCGATAATAACTTCATAATTACCCCCTATTTCTCCTGACTAAGCAGACTTTCTGCCAAATCAAGCGCTTTATCTACGATACCGTCAATATTATAGTATTTATATTCCGCAAGTCTTCCGAGAAGATAAAACTTAGGGTAACTCTCAAGCAGACTCTTATACTTAGAATAGATTGCATTATTCTCATCATTCATTATTGCGTAATATGGTATCTGTGTCTTGTTGTTCTCATACGGTACGGAATACTCTCTCATTACCGTGGTTCCGGCAATCTTTTGTCCGGTAAGCTTCTTAAACTCTGTAATTCTTGTGTAGTCCTCCGATACGGTATAGTTAATAACCGCATTAGGTTGGAAGCTGTCCATATCAAAATGTCCCCATTCGAAATTAAGCGAACGATATGGAAGTCTTCCGAACCTGCAGCCGAAAAACTCATCCACAGGCCCCGTAAAGATAACCCTGCCGTCAAACGGTTTACCTTTATAATAAACAATTCCGTCCTCAAGTCTGATTTCATCACAAGCATCAACATTTAAGCGGATTTTTATATTCTCATGCTTAAGCATTTTTTCAAAAAGCGGCGTAAATCCATGCTTCGGCATTCCCTGGTATGCATCCTGAAAATATCTGTTATCCCTTGACAAAACAACCGGAACTCTCGCGGTCACGGACGGGTCTACCTCCTCCGGACGCTGTCCCCACTGCTTCATCGTATACTTAAGAAATACATTCTCATATACAAAATGGCCTACCTTTTTAACCGCCTCATCCTCACTCTGCATAAGCTCAAGTATCGGAACCCTCTTGCCTTCGCCGTACTTTTCGATAAGCTTTGCCTCAAGCTCCTTTGCCTCTTCCTCCGGAAAAACCTCATACAATGTGTTGATGTTAAAAGGCACCGGCACTATCTTACCGTGAATATTGGCACCAACCTCATGCGAATAATTGTACCAATCAGTATATTTTGAAAGATAGTCGTACACTCT
Organism: Lachnospiraceae bacterium; assembly: GCA_045593945.1. Lineage (GTDB taxonomy): Bacteria > Bacillota > Clostridia > Lachnospirales > Lachnospiraceae > SIG300. Next base: position 6,413 of record JAZNXQ010000274.1, read on the forward strand.
CTTCGAACTCGTATGAAAAATATGCGGGCCGTAATTATGAATCAATACACCGTGTCCGTCATATGAATCATAGCAGTTACCACCTATATGTCCTCTCTTTTCAAGGATAAGCACTTTCTCATTACCACGCTCAGCAAGTTCTCTTGCCGCAACTGCACCTGCAAAACCCGCACCGATAACAATTGTGTCGTACTTTTCTTCAAGTTCGGACAGTTTTACCATAAAGGCTATAACAAACACCATCAGCGTTGCAACAACAAGCGATACTACACACAAAATAATATACTGCGCATCCGTCATTGTACTAAATGTCTCCGAATATGTTAACACAACCGAAATAGCATTGGCTGACACATGGAAAATAATCGGAGCCAAAATCGTTTTGTAACGGTAGTACACCCAAGCCATAAGAACGCCGAGCACAAGGGCATATATACCCTGAGGTACATTCATGTGATATATTGCAAAATATGAGGCCGAAACAAGAATCGCAGGAACAGCTCCCGCATAATTCTTCATTCTGTTATATATAAGTCCGCGGAACATGAGCTCCTCAACAACCGGTATGACAAATACCACTCCGAATACGGTCCAAAACATTCCTCCGCCGTAAATAGCCTCAGCAGCATCGTCAAAACCGCCTCCCCAATTAATTATTCCTGTAAGACTTATAAAAAGATTCATGCCTACGCATGCAAAAATGCCTAAAACAGCAACAAACACAAATTTATACGGGGCAGCCTTCGTATACTCTGCATATTTCTCCTCGCATATGCTTCTTGTCCTGTCTTTTTTCATAAGAAGCACAAAAATCGGAAAAGCAATAATACCTGCGATTACCGTAAGCATGACTGCATGGTTCATAATCCACTCCGTCGTTACCTCCGCAAGAATGGCCACATTACCTGCCAAAGCAGGATTATTAACCGCTGTCATCATCATATACCCGAACATCACTATAAACTCAATAACAATGCTTATTGCAAGAAACATAAGCGGTGGATACACCACTCTCCAAAATTTCTTAATTAATCCTTCGTTCTTCATATCCGCCTCCAAAATCAAAAGGTTTTCTAACAAACCTAACAGATATTTTATCACATTAATTATAAAAATACCATAACTTTAAGTGAATTCTGCAATTCCCGTGACCCCGACATATAGCTGTGAAATCTTGTACCATGTTCTGAAATCCACTATTCCTGTCTGCGGCAACCCGAAAATCGACTGAAATTCCCTCACTGCAGTCTGCGTATTTTCACCAAAAACACCGTCAATTGCAATTCTGGGAATTGCACTGTACACCTCTGCAATTCTGTCAAGCTGTGACTGAAGTTGTCTTACCTTATCTCCTGTCACCCCTATATCGAGATTGTATCCCGGCCACGAAGACGGAATCCCTTCAATCTGCTCGGCAGTATTGATATAAATTGACTCACCGTAAAAATGTCTGAGAATCTCAATTGGGCTATACCCCTGATCACCCAGACTTTTAGAGCCCCACTGTGTCATCCAATTCGGACATGTTACTTTTCTTCCGTCACAGTACTGTGTAAGAATCGGTTGTTTTACATCAGGTCTCGAAAGATATTGATCAAATATTTCATCCACGAGAAGTGATATATTTTCAAAAATAGTCTGTCCGTATATCCATTTGTGATCATATGCTGTCGATGACGTTATTGTAAAATCATATCCTTTGTTCCGATACCATTCTGTATACACCCTGTTAAGAGTAAAAGACATTATAGCAAGTATATTGGCCACAAGCGTAGCCTCCGGCCAGGTTGCGTAAATCTCACATGAAGCAACGTTTTTTATATAATCACGGTATGGTACATAATAATTCATTGCTGTTGTATCATTTGGCGAGCCGTCATGTACAATTATTGTTTCCGGTACCACAACTCTGCTAAGTACAATCTCTCCGCTTTCTCCAAGCGGTTTTATTTCGCGTTCTGCTATTTTAGCCGGATAATTGCCATATAAAGTATTAGGCTGAATAACAATATCACTGCCCTGCGATACAGACGCCGATACAAGACTTGCATTCTGTATTGAACGAGTCCCCGGCAGTATTTCTGCTCCTACTATTTCCAGCGGTGCAAAATTATCCGCAGTAATTCTCAAAGTATATTCCGAATACGGTTGTTCAATTCCGGGATTTAAACTGTACTCAAGTGGCGGCGTAAGAAGATTAATAATATCCGTTCTGCCTGATGAATTTGTAACAAGCTCTTCAAGCACATTTTCCGGCTCTCCCGTATACGCAATTTGTACCCTTGCATTTTCCACCGGTCTGTTATTCTCTGACAAAACAACAACCTGAAGACTTCCCCGCGATTCACTTCCTCCCTGCTGTAACATTTTTACTGTTTTCACACTCATAAATCCTCCCGTATTTTTTTTGATACAGTATATGACGTATAGTATTAAAAATTACCTTAATCCCGCATTACTCTTCACTTGAAAAATTACTTTTAAGTTACATTTTCTTTAAAAACAACTGGACAATAACCGAAAAATTAATTACAATATAAAATAGAAAATTATAATTTTTAATGAATCGAGGATTACTATGAGTGAACAGATTGTTTACGTCAATATGCTTGGCGAATTTGCAATACGCGTAGGCGATCAAGTTATAAGCGATCAAGCCAACCATTCCAAGAAAATGTGGAATATTCTTGAGTATTTAATTGCGTTCCGAAAAAAGGAAATTTCTCAGAATGACCTGATTGAACTTTTGTGGGACGATGAAGGAAGTACCAATCCTAATGGCGCGCTTAAGACTTTGATGCACCGTGTACGTAACCTTCTTAAGGCTCTTGAAGCAGACGACTTGAATTTTATTGTTCAAAGCCGCAGGACATATGCATGGAACAATTCTCTTCCCTGCATTGTTGATACTGATGAATTTGAACGCCTTTACAAAGAAGGTCTCTCAATCACAGACGATGATGACTTGCGTCTTGCCAAGTTCCGTAAGGCGATCTCTATATATAAAGGGGATTTTTTACCTAAGACAAGCCATGAAAGCTGGGTTGTACCGCTTGCTGCGTACTACCATACAATGTATCTTAAGCTTGTCAAAGACACCATAGATTTACTTGCATCCAGGCAGGAATTCGAAGATATTGCCAACATCTGCTGGCAGGCAATAACCATTGACCAGTTTGATGAGGATTTACATTATCAGTTAATCTATGCTTTGTATCGTTCCAATAATCAACACGCTGCTCTTAAGCAGTATTCCACAACTACGGATTTATTTTTTGAGAAGTTCGGCATAACTCCTTCAGAGAAGCTACAGTCACTTTATAAGGAGATTGTTAAAACAAGCAAGGATATTGAGACTGATCTTAATACAATCAAAGATAATCTTCGTGAGCAGCAGAAAAAGACCGGTGCATTTTACTGCGAATATGAGTTTTTCAAAGATATTTACCGTCTTGAAGCCCGCTCTGCAGAGCGTACAGGTAACTCTATTTACCTGTGCCTCATGACAATTACTACTCCGTCAGGCAATCAACCACCGCTTAATAACCTCAACAAAGCGATGGATAAGCTTAAGACCTGTATCTTTAATTCGCTCCGTTCGAGTGATATCTTTTCAAGATACAGCGTATCCCAGTACATACTGATGTTACCTACTACATCCTATGAATCGGGCGAACGTGTTCTTAAACGTATTGCAGGCGAATTCCAAAAAGCTAACAGCAATGACCGTATTATTCTTCAATACAAGTTACAGCCATTGGAACCCGTTAGTAAAAACGATTAATTATTAAAGGGTTCTCTCGGACAGTTCCGGGAGAGCCCTTATTTTACTTTTAGAGGTGTATTATATGAAAAATTTGCGTTTTTTAAGAGAACCCCTACTTATAATTGCAGGCACCATATTCATTTGGATTTTTTCCGGCATAAGCGACGCTCTCCTATGCCTTTTGATAACGTTTGCTTTTTGCTTCATTTTCTTTTTATTGCGCAGATGCGTCAGTCAAAAAGCAGCAAAACTTATTAAAAAACTTCTTCCCGAAAAGGAACTTTCTCCGGGAGACACCATAACACTTAACCCAATGGAGATTCTTCCTGCCGACAGTATATTGCTTGATTCCTGCGCACATTTTGTACCGGTATTTTCAACTCCCGGAACTATTCCGACCGAATTTTTACAAGGCGATGAAATCCCCAGCGGCTACAGACTTATCTCTGACGAGCCGGTCAACCTGCATGTATCCACCCATTATGACAACAGCACCTTTACAAAATACATACATTCATTCAAAGCCAACTCATGTAAATCCGCTGACAATTTATCAGCGTTATTCTTTGATAAACTGCTGCTTTTTGCCTTCCAAAAAGGAGTTCTTATCGCAGACAACCTCAAAAAGCTTGCAAAAACAAGGGCATTTTTTATTAATAAATCGTCAATTATAAAGACTGATGAATACCGCATAACGGATATTTGTCCAGCAAAATCAAAGTTAAAAAAAGAAAAACTTCTCCTTTATGCAGCGCAAGCCGAGATTCCGTATGCACACACAAGTATAGGTAATACGCTTACCATCGGATGTGCTTCCGATGTACTTCTGTCCGATGTTGAATATACCGAAAAGTATCCCGGACTCGGAATAATAACTAAATACAAAAAAGATACATTACACGCAGGCTGCAAGGAATTTTTAATTACATCAGGTATAGGGAAGCTTCCGGTTTTTGAAAATATCGAGGAGAATTCCAATGTAAATGATACATTTATTTATATAGCACTTAATAACAATTACATCGGTTATATTACACTTAATGCACCACTCAAAAATTCATATAACACTTTTATCAGTTATATAAGCAAAAAGAAATTATTTATGAAGGTGGTTTTTCACAACTCACCTGACGAAGCGGACTTACTTGTTGCCACAAGAAGTCGTCTGCAAAAAAAATGCCGGACATCCTATGTCGCGTACATCGATTACAAACCGACCGACTCCACACTTCAAAGGTTGTCCGACTATAATGTTTTTCTTGGTCCCGGCAGCTACTGTCCGGAGAATGATTTTTGTGATGTTACAATTATTCCAAGCAGCTTTAAATCACTGCTTAGAACAATACATCTCTCCAAAAAGGTGTATTTTACAACCGGCCTTTATACAGTGCTTCTGCCTCTTATCAAGACAGGACTCATCGCCGTAAGCTTTGTGCTTCCCGGCATACAGGTATGGCACGCTGTTTTAGCCGCAGGTATTATCAACACCGCATTAATTAAAGTATACGATCTCTTCTTTAGGCTGTTCACAAGATTCAACTGATTTGGCACTAAAGACAGGTAACATACGTTTCTCACGTGGATCAAATTCGCAGTTAACCACAGCTTCGATTTTGATCCATTGTTTTTTCTTAAGACGGTTAACCAAAATCACGTCACCACGGCACGGAATTCCGATAAATGCAATATCATCCGCACAGCAGGTCATTGCAAAACGTCCCGGCACAAATACACCGCTCGGAAGCTGTTCTGACTTATAAACCTGCGCCGTAAATGCAACTGTCTTGCCGTCATACTTCTCCGCATCGTCCATTATATCCACATAGAAGATTCCGAAATCCTCGTCTTCTATCTCGATTACATCAGCATCAATCTCATACGGAAGGCTCTCATCGGGCTGTACCGGTGAACCGTCAGCATTCTCAAAATATACTTCACATCTGGGGTTAATAGCCTTAACACTCCTTCTGTAAGATGCCTTGGGTGTATCGGGCAAACAGCGGTTGAAAATAACCATGTCTGCATCAGAAAATTGCTCCATAACCTGCGAACGCATGTTATTAAGGTAAAGTGAAAATGTAGCCGCGCAAACCGTCGTAATAATCTGTACAACCTCCCACTTTCTGGGCATCGTCATATTATAGAGTTTCTCCATTCTCCACATTCCGTTGTATTCGATGATTACTCTCTCCGGCTTGTATTTCTTATTGCACTCCGCAAGGAACTCATCCGTAAATTCCTCTTCACTCTCAACAGGCACGATTACGGTATTAACTTTTGCAAGCTCAGCCTCATCATATTCCTCGATACCTTCCTCACAAAGGAAAAGAAGCGTCCTTTTACCATTAGAAAATCCCGGATCTGAAAGTGTATCATTCATAAATAAAGTCTTACCGCTCTCCAAAAAACCGGCGATAACAAATACAGGTATTCCCATAGTTTTTCTCCTCTATCATTTGATAAAGGCTGTTAGCCCAAAGCAAAACAGCCTCAATTAATTTTATTTAAATTTGGAATAACTCAGCCAATGCTGCTTCCTTAAGATTAGCACCGATTACACAAAGTCTTCCCGTATAATCAGCCTGTCCTTCTCTTATCTCATACTCACCCGGAACGAGGTCAAAATAGAACCACTTGCCGTCAACTGAAGGCACGATTCCCTTTGCTCTTAAAATTGTACCGTACTCTTCTGTCTCTGAAAGCTTCTTAAGAATATCCTCAAGAACAGCTCCGTCAAATTTGTGGGGTGTCTCTTTGCCCCAGCTTGTGAATACTTCATCTGCATGATGGTGATGATGATGTCCGTGATGGTCATGATCGTGACAGCCGCACTCGCAGTGTTCATCATGCTCGTGATGGTGGTGCTCATGATGATGCTCGTGGTCATGGTGATGTTCGTGATCATGGCAGCCGCACTCACAGTGCTCGTCATGTTCGTGATGATGGTGCTCATGATGGTGATGCTCATGATGATGCTCGTGCATTTCGCAAAGAAGCTCTTCAGCAAAAGAATTCTTACCGCTCATGGCATTTAAAATCTGCTCGCCCTTAAGCTCGTCCCACGGTGTAGTAATGATTGTAGCCGCAGCATTTTTCTCCTGTAAAAGCTTAACGCTCTCTTCAAGCTTATTCTCTGCAATATTCTGAGTTCTGCTAAGCACGATTACGTCTGCATGCTCAATCTGGTTATTATAAAATTCACCGAAATTCTTCATATACATTTTGCACTTGGTTACATCCGCAACAACTATTGATTTGGCAAGCTCAATGTTCGCATCATCAATGTCAGTTACAGCCTTCGTAACGTCTGAAAGCTTACCTACACCTGACGGCTCAATAAGAATTCTATCCGGTGCAAAACGCTCCAAAACCTCCTTAAGTGCAGTTCCGAAATCACCTACGAGTGAACAGCAGATACATCCTGAGTTCATCTCTGTAATCTCGATTCCTGCGTCCTTAAGAAAACCGCCGTCGATTCCGATCTCACCAAATTCATTCTCTATAAGCACAAGTTTTTCGCCCTTAAAAACCTCATCAATAAGCTTCTTAATCAAGGTCGTCTTACCTGCGCCGAGGAAACCTGATACTATATTTATTGTTGTCATGTTAATTCCTTCTTTCTTTGCTTTTCTTTTAACTCCATTGTGGTATAGTATAACACCGCACTGAAAAAAAAGCAAACTCTAAACTTTAAATGTCGGCATACAATTTTGCCTTCAGCCTGATTATATAATCAAGTCCCTCATTTACGTCTACCAAATCATTTACTGATTTATCCCTCGTTGATATCTCAAGCTTATTATCTTTAAGATTTCGGGGACTTATAACAACACGAATCGGAACTCCAAGCAAATCTGCATCTGCAAACATCTGCCCTGCTCTTACTTCGTCTCTGTCATCATAAATAACTTCAATTTTGTTCTTCTTAAGTTCTTCGTACAAATTATCCGCCACGCATTTTGTTTCCTCATCATCAGGACGAATGCAACACAAATGTACTTCCCACGGAGCAATAGATATAGGCCAAATCGGACCATATTCATCATGCTTTGCCTCACATACAGAAGCTGCAAGACGGCCTATTCCTATTCCGTAGCAGCCCATAATCGGATTATGCATGGAGCCATCCTTATCAACATACTGCATATTCATATTCTTGGTGTATTTCGTTCCGAGCTGAAAAATATTACCGACCTCAATACCTCGTTTAATTGTAAGCGCCGGTTTACCACAGCATGGACAAATACCGTTTTCTTTAACCTTTGCGATGTCCACATATTTTACATTCCTGACATCTCTCTCAAGATTAAGTCCTGTATAATGAAAGCCTTCTTTATTAGCTCCCGCCACAAGACTTGCAATTCCTTTTAAGGACAAATCACAATAAAAACTTACTTTCTCTGAAATACCATAAGGTCCGATATAGCCTGCCACTAATGGTGAATCTTCCGTAATTTCCGCCGTATGAATATCTTCCCCTATCAAATTACGAAGCTTTGTTTCATTCACCTCATAATCACCGCGTACAAATGCAACCACATATGAGTCATCAGCATTTTTCTGATATACAACTGCTTTACATGAAGCCGTAACATCACTTTTTAAGAAGCTGCAAACCTCCTCGATAGTCTTGCACCCGGGTGTCTCAATACATTCAAGTGCCGACAATTCTTCTTCACAAATATTTTCAACAATATTCTCGGCAGCCTCCATATTGGCTCTGTAATCACACTCAGTACAAAGTACGATTGAATCCTCACCGACTTCGTTAAGAAGCATATATTCGTGCGATATATTACCGCCCATCATTCCCGAATCTGAAGCAACCGTTACAACCTCCCCAATTCCCACACGCTTAAAGATTCGATTGTAAGCATCATAACATCTCTGATAGTACTTCTCCAAATCCTCCTGCGATGTATGGAAGGAATAAGCATCCTTCATTGTAAATTCTCTAACTCTAATCATACCTGCTCTGGGTCTTGCTTCATCCCTGAATTTCCTCTGAATCTGATAAATCATAAACGGATACTGCTGATACGACTGTCCGTACTCTCTCACCAAATGAACGGCAGCCTCTTCATGTGTCATACCAAGTACCAGCTTTGACTTTCCTCTGTCATTAAAACGTACCAATTCGCTACCTATACTGTCATATCTTCCTGATTCCTGCCAAAGTTCCGCCGGCATTACAACCGGAAACAATACCTCCTGACCGTCAATCGCATTCATCTCTTCACGGATGATATTTTCTATTTTTGCTGTAATTCTGTGCAAAACCGGAAACTCTGAAAAAATTCCGTTGCCGACATATTTCATATAGCCGCCTCTTATCATTAATGCATGGCTATCGATTGCACAATCCGCCGGTCTTTCCTTAAACCTCAAACTCACCAAATTTTTAAGTTTCATTTTATTGCTCCTTTCTGTGTACAAAACTTTAGTAAGATATAGCTCATTTTTCATGCATAAAAAAATCCTAAGTATACAAATACTTAGGACGAATATAATCCGCGTTACCACCTAAATTCAGATATTATCTGCACTCACTGCAAGCTATCACTCACATGTCTCTTATAACGGTGACCTCCGTCAGAAGTTTCCGATAATATACCGGCTTTCTCTTCTGCTGCTCCCGGACTGGTTCGATATCCATATTACCAAAGTCTCGCACCATACGACTTCTCTCTGAAGGACATGAATACCTACTGTTTCCGTTCAATGCATTTATGTTAGTCTAACATGATTTAATATTTTTTTCAAGGGCTTATTTTATTGACATTCAGCCAATTCATTGAGATAATATATTTCGAAAATATTACCAACATAAGGAGCTACTATAATGCCTAAAAAAACAGCTTATCTTCGCGCATACACTATGGACTGGAACACTCCCGAGTCTGACAGTCTCCATTTAGAATACAGCTACAAAAATAACGACGAATACTGGTTTGCGCTTAACGGCGGTAACGGTATTTTCTTCCCAACTGTCGGTTCAGGTCAGCTTGACAATCCACGAATCCGCAAGAATAGCGACGATACTTTTACAATTCTCGGTGAAGACCGCAAGGATGCAACTCTGCTCATGGAATTTAAGACTAGGGATTTTATTACATACTATGATGAACGTCTGATTAAGGCACCTTCTATTTCAAGCGTTGACGTCAAACTCGGTGCCAATGAACCTGTCGAGATTTCTCTTGAAATACTTAACGAACTCAAGAAAAAATGGGGCGCACCGGAGCCTGTAACTCCGCTTGATTCAATGTCCCTGACACTCGAAAAAGGAAGCGTTCTTCCAAAGCAGCTTGAGGTACCGCTTACGAACGGCGGAACTGCTCTTTACAAGATGGACTGGGGAACTTTTTCCAACAGTGAAATCACGGAAGATACAGAAGTTTTGGCACATGCTGTTGAGCATCGCTACTGCAATCCGCTTATTTACAACCGTGCGGACCCGTTTATTTATAAGCATACCGACGGATATTATTATTTTACGGCATCACATACCGACCCTACTCATAATCTTGAAGGTAAATACCAATACCGAAAGATTATTCTCCGTCGTGCCGCATCGCTTGATAATCTTGCCGACAACTCAGGCAAGTACGAAGAGATTACGGTTTTTGAGCGCGAACCGCTTTCAAACGGTGCAAGCCCTCATATATGGGCACCGGAGGTTCATTTTATCCGCGGCAAATGGTATATTTACTACACTGTTACAACCTCTGACAATACACCGTGGGATATCCGCCCGCATGTTCTTGAGTGCGCAGATGCAGACCCTATGACAGGCACTTGGAACAACCTTGGAAGAATTCAAAAAACCAATGAGGAATCTCCTGCTTTTACAGGTTTTTCTTTGGATCATACCGTATTTGAGCACAAAGGCGAATTGTACCTTGTATGGGCGCAGAACTATCCTAAGTTCTCCAGCCTCTTACTTTCCAAGATGAGTAACCCTTGGACGATAGAAGGCCCCACCGTTGTAATCGCCGAGCCCGAATACAACTGGGAAACGCACGGTTTCAAAGTATGCGAAGGTCCAAGTATTTTAAAACGCAACGGCAGGATTTTCATCGTATACTCGGCAAGCGGAACCGATGCACTCTATTGTCTTGGAATGCTTACGGCAGATGAAAACGCTGACTTGCTTAATCCGACATCCTGGATAAAGACTCCTTACCCTGTACTCCAGACTTGCCGTGAAAACGGACAGTTCGGTCCCGGACACAATAGCTTTACGACGGATGAGTACGGCAACGATATAATCGTATTCCACGCAAGGCAGGAAGAAAGATACCTGGCACAGCCCAAGTATCAGCCGCTTTACGACGCCGGCCGCAACGCTTCAATCATGCGCTTCTTCTGGAATCCTGACGGAACACCGAATTTCTCAATTCCGAGACCCAGCGGACCACAGTCCGATAGCTATACGCAGATTATGATAAAAATAACTATAAAATAAAAATTACAAGAAGATTATATCGTAGGTGTACGCATTTCCGAGACAGATGTCCTTATTAGGGCGGACTTTAGTCCGACATAAAAGGATATCTGTAACGAGGAACAAGCGAACACCTGATATA
>JAZNXQ010000275.1:0-6524 GCA_045593945.1 Lachnospiraceae bacterium
AGTCAACAGGTCAGATGTTATACGGTATCCAGGATAAATACTACTTCTTAACAAGAGACGGCGAAGCTGATTATGTATACGAAGTTATCCAGACAGGTGACACAGGTAACGTTAAGAAGGAAGGCGCTTCTACATTTAATATGGTAGCTTTCGATAAGGTTAAGCAGGGTACAACAGATGCTGACACATATATCGAAGGTCAGAGACTTGATGGCAAGAACTACTTCGTTGTAGTTGATGAAGCTGTTCTCGACATTAAGTGGAATGCAGACGACGATAAGACAGATAGATTCATCTACTACTTCGAGTCAGGTAAGATGCAGAAGAACCAGGCTATTAAGTTCGGTTCAGTTACAATCGCTATCGATGCTAACGGTTGTGTAGTTACAGCAGCTACAAATAATAAGGTTACAGTTGCAGGTCATACATTTGAACTTGCAGGTGCAGCTGACAACCAGATTATCTTAGCAAACGGTAACGAGCAGGTTATTATCCCTGGTTTAAAGAAATAATTAAATTAGTTTAATATTCACTTGAATTTCTAATTGCGGAAAAGACCTATCCATTTGGGTAGGTCTTTTTTGCATGATATTTTGCTTCGAAAGAAGCTTTTTTATTGCAAAAATTTTGTCGCTTTTTGGCATATTTTACATACATCTTACCACTACTTTACATCTATTGAATTTTGCCCGCAACCCGCGTAAATACTGGTTTTCAAGAGGAAAATCATGGATGTACTACAGCTGTAAAATAGTTGTATTTAAAATAATATTCGGATGAAAAATCATGTAAAAAGTCGAGCACCAAAAAAGATGTAATTGTGATGTCCTGGGAGGAAAACTGCAAAGAATTTTTGAAATATTTAAAAAGGAACAAAAATGAAGATATGGATAAGAATTGAAATTACGAGAAGAAAATTGGCAATTAACAGGAAAAAATATATTGCAAAAACCGACAGCCTTTTTTGACAAAATACACCCTGTTTACATCTTGCCCGAGAGGCTACTTTTGGCCAATAACACAACACATTTTCATGAGCAGAACCAAGACAACACAAAAGCCCCCTGCGCGGGGCAGGGGGCTTATAGGGAAGGTATTCAATTAGATATTAGATAATTACTTAGATGCTCCGTAGATAAATAAGCTCTCGGAGATTTTGATATAGCCGTTTTCCTCTGCAAAGGTGTAGTATGTTCCACCAATTCTTGTTTTGCCTTCTGTTGTGATTGCTTTACCGGAGGAATTGAAAGCAACCATCACGCCACCGAAGTCAATAACGTCGTTCTTTACGAGCTTACCGTCTTCGTCGTAGTAGAATACGTTGTTGTTTTCGTCAACGTAGAAGGTAGAGAAAAGCTTTTCTGCCTTGAAATCAGCAGTTTTCTGAACAGTATTATAAATGTTCTGAAGTCTGTCGATTTCACCGTCAATCTTATAAATGCTATCAACTTCAGGATCAAAATAATAAGAATTATTTTGAGGACCTGCTGTGCGGATACCATCCTTGAAGAAAATCGTCTTCGCAGATGCAAGCTTTGTAGCTGAACCGCTCTTGAAAGCATCAACTGTAGGGAAGAATGTATAGCCCTTGGAGAATGTGATTTCACCTGAACCTACAAGGTAACCGTCGCAGTCGATGAAATAGTCGTCAACATAAGTGTCAGCAACCATAAATGTGCCTTCTGCTGTAGCACTATATGGTGCCTGGATATTTTCTGCGACAGTGTCCGTGTCAACTTCATTTGCTAAAACAAAGTATGTCCACTGGCCGTTAATTTTGTTCCAACCCTCAGTTGCCATTACACCTGACGGTGCATAATATACCCATCCGAGATTGTTGGTCGTTGTGGATGCTGAGGGACCTGTGCCGGAAGACACGGTTCTCTTAAGCTGAAGCCAGCCTACATGCATGTTACCGTGGCCGCTGAAACCGTAGTTCTTGCCGTCGATTTCGTAAGCATAAGTATCTCTTACCATGAAGTAGCCTTCAAAATAGTACCAGAGGTGATGCTCGTCCTCAAGCCATGTGTCTTCGCATGCTACACCGTTGCTACCAAAGTACATCCATACAAAATCTTCGTATGCGGTATCTTCTGCAAAAACAGTGTTTCCATCAACTGTAGTCTGAGCAAGGGCTTCAGTTACATTTGAATCATCGTCAAATTTAACCCAGCCTGTTGCCATTGCGCCATCCTTACCGAGGTAGTATGTGTCGCCACGGTAATTAATAAATTCATCTGCAAGCATAAGTCCGTTGTTAAAGTAGTACCATACGCCTCCCTCGGTCACGGCCCATCCTCTTGAGATATTGTTTCCGTTTGTGTCTACGGCTGTCCAGCCGTCATCATCGTTACCCTTCCACTCTGCAATTACAGGGTTTTCTGAAGCCATTACTGTGCTTACCGCGCCGAAAGCGAGCATAGCAGCAGCGGCAAGAGTAATTGCAATCTTAGTAAATTTTCTCATCTTACACGCTCCTTTAACTGTTTTGTAATATCTAATTGCAATACAGTTGTATTTTAAAATGGAGATTTTGATGTACAGCTAAAGGTCGCGTGGTTAGTGCGTTATCTATATAAAAAGTCGACAAATTTTCGTTAGTTACATCACAAATTACATCCTAGAAAAGATTGGCAATCTTTAGGATTTCGGTGCTTTTGGTTTTTGGTAATACGTGCGTATACAAGTCTAAAGTCATGGTTATGCTGCTGTGTCCAAGTATGTCCTGGACAACTTTTGGCGGAATGCCGTTTTCGAGTGCACGTGTTGCAAAAGTGTGTCTTAAAGTGTGCGGTGAGAATTTTTCAAATAGCGGAATGTCCTTTTCGTTTTCGTTAATTTCGTCGGTAATGTGGTCAATATCATAGGCTATTGTCCGCTTTTTTAGTGGCTCACCGTTTTTTGTTGTAAATACAAGATGTTCAAGTCCTTTTACAGGCCTCCATTTGCTGCCGGCGCTTAGGCGATCTTTATTCTGCTCTCGCCGTACATGCTTTAGCATCTTGCAAATGCTTGGCAGGAGTGGAACTGTTCTGTTACCTGAGTCTGACTTGGGAGTGTCCTTGTAAAAACCGGTGTCCTTAAAATATTTGAGAGTCCCGGTGACTGAGAGACTCTCATTTTCAAAATCGATGTCTTTCCAGGTAAGCGATGTGAGTTCGCCGATTCGAAGACCCGTCGCAAGTGCCAGCCGGTACAGACTGTAAAATGAGCTGGATGCGGCATACTTTAGGAAAAGTTGTTGCTCAGCATCAGTAAGAACGCGGCGTTTGGGGCGTTTTTCTTTTTTGGGCAGATTGGCCAATTTTACAGGGTTTTTCATAATGATGTCGTTGCGCATAAGCTGCGTAAACATACCGGAGAGAATTCCGGCACACAGGTTGATTACTCCGTAGGAATATCCCGCTCGCATAAGGTCGTTATAGAGCTTTTGCAGGTGTTCGGCGCGGATTTCCTTGACAAAGCAGTTGCCGAGGTAGGGACTGATATAAAGCCTGTAATTACGCTTGTAGTTTTCAATCGTTCCTTTTTTCAGCTCAAAGGCTTTGTACTCGTTCATCCACGTCGAGAACCAATCGTCAAGCCGGATTCGTTCGGGCTTTGTAAAAATGCCGTGGTCGATTTCATACCGGACATTACGAAGCTTAACTTCCAGCGCATCAAGATTCATATCATAGAGATATTTGCGCGTGCCGTTGAAGTAGTAGCTGGCCTGATACCGTCCGTCTTTACGAAGGGTGATTCCTCTCGGAAGGTCGTGAGTTTTTTGCATGTTCCTTCATCCTTTCTTATTTAATTAAACTTAGAGGGAAGTGTATGTAACTTCCATATAATATGATTGCACTTCCGACTGTTTTCTAGTACAATATACTATAGATTTTATCTTAAAAGGAAGTGTTTTTCATGAAAAAGGTCGTGGAATATGTTGCCAACTTTCTTGTGGAAAATGGGATTGAACGAGCATTTTCTGTAACAGGTGGCGGAGCCATGCATCTTAACGATGCTTTGGGTCATCAGGAAGGACTTAAATGTGTATATAATCATCATGAGCAGGCTTGTGCGATAGCAGCAGAGGCTTATGCGAGAATTCATAATAAAATAGCAGTTTTGTGCGTTACAACAGGACCCGGAGGTATCAATGCGCTTACCGGTGTTGCGGGTGGTTATCTTGATTCGATACCGATGCTTGTTTTGTCGGGACAGGTTCGTTATGATACAACGGCGAGAAGTACGGGACTCGGTATCAGGGCACTCGGCGACCAGGAGTTTGATATTACAAAGGCTGTGGAGAGCATGACGAAGTATTGTGAGATGGTAGTCGACCCAATGAGGATAAGATACTGTCTTGAGAAGGCTTTGTATATTGCGAAGTCGGGAAGGCCGGGACCATGCTGGCTCGATATTCCGCTTAATGTACAGGGTGCTTATATTGATGAGACCGCACTGGTAGGATTTGATGCGGAAGCGTATGAGAAGGAAATTCTTTTGCAGCAGGAAAAAGAGCGGACTTTGGCTAAGAAAGAAGGCAGAGAATGTATATTGGAGTCACTTAAGCCGGAGAATGTAAAAGAGGCAACCGTACAAGAGGTACTCGAACGCATTAAGAATGCCAAGCGTCCCGTTATTTATGCAGGTAACGGTATTAGAATTGCAGGTGCTTTTGAGGTATTCAGACGTGTGGCGGGCAAGCTGGGAATTGCCGTGGTTACAGGGTGGAACAGTATTGACATAATGGAGGATGAGAATCCTCTGTATGTCGGCAGAGGCGGCATTATGGGCGACCGTGCAGGTAATTTTGCGGTGCAAAACAGTGACCTTGTGGTTGCAATCGGCAGCCGTTTGAGTATAAGACAGGTTGGATATAATTATAAGACATGGGCGAGAGAAGCTTATGTCGTGATGGTGGATGCTGACAGCGAGGAAATTAAGAAACCTACACTTCATGTTGATATGCCGATACATGCGGATGTACGTGATTTCCTTGAGAAAATGGATGAACTACTTACAGATGAGCTTCCAAAGAAAAATGAATGGATGGAACGGTGCAGGACATGGAAGGCGAACTATCCTGTAGTTATGTCTAAGCACTATGAGGATAAGGATAAAGTTAATGTATACGCCTTTATCGGTAAAATGAGCAGCATGCTTAAGGAAGGACAGATAACCGTAGTTGGTAACGGTTCAGCATGCGTGGTTGGAAGCCACGGCTATGTTATAAAGAAAGGACAGAGGTTTATCATAAATTCTGCGATCGCTTCTATGGGTTATGATTTGCCGGCGGCAATCGGAGCATGTTTTGCACAGCAGGATGGCGGAGATGGTCAGGATGGTTATGACCGAGAGATAATCCTTGTGACCGGTGACGGAAGTATCCAGATGAATTTGCAGGAGCTTCAGACAATAATTCACCATAAGTTGCCGATTAAGATATTCCTTATTAATAACGGTGGATATCATTCAATCAGACAGACGCAGAAAAATTTCTTTGGTGAGCCGCTTGTAGGTATCGGAGAGGACAGTTATGATCTTAGCTTCCCGAGCATGGAGAAGTTAAGCTATGCGTATGGATATCCTTATTATAAGGTTGAAGAAAATGCGAAGCTTGAAGAGGTAATTGGCGAGGTGCTTTCGGCAGAAGGACCGCTTGTGTGCGAAGTTTTTGTTAACAGAACACAGAATTTCGAACCGAAATCTGCAACCAAGCGTCTTGAAGACGGAACACTGGTATCTGCGCCGCTTGAGGATTTGGCGCCATTTCTTCCGAAAGAGGAGCTTAAATCCAACATGTTGATACCGCTTGTGGAGGAGAATTAATGAAACGTGCTATTGTAACGGGAGCAACGGGAATGATAGGAACTGCCCTTATAAAAGAGTTGCTCCGTTCAAATATAGAAGTTACGGCGATTGTCCGTCCGGATTCTGACAGGAAAGACAGACTTGCAGGAGAAATTGCAAAATTGGGAGATGTGCAGGAAAACTTTCATATTGCCTTGCTGAATTTGTCGGACCTTGGCGAAGATGAAGCGGAGGTTGCACTGAGACAGGGGCTGGAAGGGGACATTTGCGACATGTTCTTCCATCTTGGTTGGGAAGGAACATTCGGAGCAAGCCGTAACGATAAAGAACTTCAGGATAAGAATGTTAAGAATACACTTGATGCTGTCTGGCTTGCTTACAGGCTTGGTGCGTCGGTTTTTGTAGGCGCAGGTTCGCAGGCGGAATACGGCAGAGTGCAGGAAGGTATAAAACTTGGCGCGGCAACACCGACACATCCCGAGAATGAGTACGGCAGAGGTAAACTTAAAGCCGGAGTTGACAGCAGGGCAGTTTGCAAGGCACTTGGAATAAGACATATCTGGTGCAGAATTCTTAGTGTGTACGGCCCGGGTGACGGAAGTAAAACCATGATAATGTCGGGTATTTACAGTCTCCTTAGAGGTGAACGCCCCAAATTTACTAAAGGCGAGCAACTGTGGGATTACATGTATGTTGAGGATACGGCAAAGGCCTTGGTCTTGCTTGCG
>JAZNXQ010000276.1:0-4029 GCA_045593945.1 Lachnospiraceae bacterium
TTAAGATAATGTAAAAATCAACAAATATGTGTTGAATAGAATATTTCCTTATTCACATAATAATATTGTGGAAAAAATATTGTGGTCAATGCCTGTTGCAAAGAATTAAATTTGTTTAAACAAGGCTGATGTTATATTGATTTTAGAGTGTGTTTTTGGTATGATATAGGAAAGAAGTATCATTTTTACAATGATGCTGTATTTTGGGTGCCCGCGATGCGGGAAAGGAGAAGACAATGGATAAGATTTATGATTTGATAATTATAGGCGGAGGCCCTGCGGGACTTTCTGCGGCAGTATATGCCGAGAGGGCCAAGCTTAATATGATATTGCTTGAGAAGGCGCCTGTGAGCGGTGGTCAGGTTCTTAATACTTATGAGGTTGACAATTATCTGGGGCTTCCGGGGATTAACGGTTTTGACCTCGGTATGAAGTTCAAGGAGCATGCAGAGAAGCTTGGTGTTACTTTTAAGGACGGTGACGTTGTAAGTATTGATGTAGAGGGCGATGTTAAGAGCATCGTGACAGATAAAGAGACTTATAAGGCAAAGTCGGTTATTATTGCGACAGGTGCGGCTCATCGTAAGCTTGGCGTGCCGGGCGAAGAAGAACTTTCGGGAATGGGTGTTTCTTATTGCGCGACCTGTGACGGAGCTTTTTTTAAGGGAAGAGAAGTTGCTGTTGTCGGCGGCGGTGATGTTGCGGTTGAGGATGCTATTTTCCTTGCTAGACTTTGCGAAAAGGTCTATGTGATTCACAGGAGAGATGAGTTTAGAGCGGCAAAGACTCTGGTTGAGAGCCTTAAGCAGTGCCCTAATGTTGAGATTATCTGGGACAGTGTTGTTGAAGAGATTAAAGGCGAGGACGAAGTTCAGGCTGTAAGTCTTAAGAATGTTAAAACAGGCGAGAAGTCGGAAGTGGAGCTTCAGGGTGTTTTTGTGGCAGTCGGAATGCTTCCCAATACTTCTGCTTTTGCAGGCGGTCAGCTTGATCTTGATGCAACAGGATATATTAAGGCGGGAGAGGATTGTGCGACGAATGTTGCAGGCGTATTTGCGGCGGGCGATGTAAGAACCAAGCAACTTCGCCAGATTGTTACCGCAGTTGCTGACGGAGCCAATGCAGTAACTTCTGTTGAGAAATATTTGATGTAGGATGAGGATAAGGTTTGCGCGGGGAGCGCGTTTTGTTGGGAGGACATATGAATCGTAAGAACGGACTTAGAATTGCGACAGTTGCGGTGGGCGGAGCAGCCTGTATATTTGCACTGTCTACGGGGATTAATTTTGCAAAAGGACAAAAAAATAATATAAGGCAGATAGAGACACCTGTTGCAGGTATGTCGGTGGTGCTCGAGGATTTTATTGAGAATTCAGGACAGACGGAAGTTAATAAACTGCTCGAGATAAATGGTGTTAAGAAGGATGAACCGAAGATGGACTCGCCGATGAGTGTGGGTGATGATAAGGAGTCGGCAATTGTTATAGTCCCGGAAGAAACTCGGCCGGATAATTTCGAAGAAATTGTCGATATAACACAAGAAGAACCTACGACAACGGAAAAAGCAACGGAAGCGGAAACTGCAACGGAACCGGAGACGACAACAGAATCGCAAGAGGAATCTCCTTACAGCGGAATTGCGGTTGCGATTTGCGACAGCTATGTTAATGTAAGAAGTGGCCCGGGCACGGAATATAAGATTCTTGGTAAGATATATAAGAATTGTGCGGCAGAGATTCTTGAGGAGACTAGTGGCTGGTATAAGATGACATCAGGTAACCTGACAGGCTACATAAAGGCAGAGTATTTTGCTACGGGTGATGAAGCAGGACGTCTTGCAGAGGAACTCGGACGCAAGGTGGGTAAAGTTACGGCATCGGCGTTAAGACTCAGGAAGGAACCATCTCTTGATGCAAAGATAGTAACAATGATTCCTAATGGCGAGAAAGTTGCTGTTGTATATGAGGATAATGAATGGGTTAAAGTCCAGGCTGACGGAACAGAAGGCTGGGTGTTTAAGGAATACCTTGATATCGAGGTTAATTTTGATAAGGCAGTCACTCTCGAAGAGGAACGTGCGAAGAAAGAAGCAGCGGCAGAGGCAGAGAGAATTAAGCAGAATGCCATCAAAAGTGCAGAGGAAGATGAACTTAGGCAGGCTATTGTTAATTATGCGCTTCAGTTTGTCGGTAATAAGTATGTATACGGAGGTAACAGTCTTACGGAAGGTACGGACTGCTCCGGATTTGTAAAACTTATTTACAAGGAATTTGGATATGGTATGCAGCGGCGGGCATCACTTCAGTACCGTGATGGAGTAAAGATTAACTGGGAAGATGCAAAGCCGGGTGATTTGATTTTCTATGGTGATGACAGCGTTGACCATGTTGTTATGTATATAGGCAATCAGAAGGTGGTTCATGCAAGTAATCCGACAACTGGTATAATTGTTTCGACAATAAATTACAAGCGTGTTTTCGGGGCCATAAGGGTAATTCAGTAAAAAAGTCAAGAGTGTGGATAAAAATAATCGGTTTTTGTGAAAAGTGCACAAAAACCGATTTTATTTTTGCTTGATATGTTAAAAAGTGAAAAATATTAAGTAAACCAATCTAAAGTTATCCACATTCGAAAAGCGTTGATTTTATCGCAAAAAAGAGTTATACACCGAGTTATCCACATTTTCCACACTTGAGTATTATGTAAAAGTGGATAAAAATCAGAAACAAACGTTTTGTGAAGTTCTCATAAATCGACTTTTTTCGTCAAAAAAAAACAAAAAAGACTTGACTTTTTTGGTACTTTAGGCATGGCTTTTTGAGGAATTTATATGGAAAGATATTGATGAAAAATATAGCAAAAATGCGCAGACAATTCAAAAAAAGCTTGATAATTTTCGGAAAAGTGATATAATATAGACAGGAGGAAAAAATAAAGAATAAATAATTTTAAGTAACCGGTAAAGGAGTTGGTTTTTATGAAGTTTATCATTACAGGAAGAAATATTGATGTTACGCAGGGATTACGTTTGGCAGTTACGGAGAAGATTGGTAAGCTCGAGAAGTTTTTCACAGAAGACACAGAAGTGCATGTTACACTTAGTGTTGAGAAGGACAGACAGAAGATCGAGGTAACAATTCCGGTTAAGGGTAACATAATCAGAGCTGAACAGGTTAGCAGTGACATGTATGTTTCCATAGATTTGGTTGAGGAGATTATCGAGAGACAGTTAAAGAAGTACAAGAACAAGATTATCGACAGAAAGCAGAGTGCTGCAACGGTTGAGTTTACTCCCGAATATGTAGAAAAGGATTATGACGAAGACGATACAATCAATATCGTACGTACCAAGAGATTCGGAATTAAGCCTATGGATCCTGAAGAGGCATGTGTACAGATGGAACTTCTCGGACATAGTTTTTATGTATTCATGAATTCTGAGACTAACGAAGTTAATGTAGTTTACAAGCGAAAAGGTAACACATACGGCTTGATTGAGCCCGAACTTGAATAATCATATAATATACAACGAACCCGGACGGATTAGTCGCCCGGGTTTTTGTTTACTTATAAAAGTTTCACCCGCCCGCCATACTGTGGCTTGCGTCGGTTTGCTCTGCCCCATGGGACGATATTGCCGTTTTCGAAGGCAACACAGATTTTTAGAAGAACTTTGCTTTTTAAGCTTTCTGCCTAATTGTGCCGCGTAGAGTTCTCTGAGTGGAATTGAATAGAAGTTCAGTAGTTTGGGGTATATGCATACTTTATATGTAATGTTTATAAGGGACAGTCTGGATAAGAAAAAAACGTAGTGGTAGTAGGGTTGGGAGATGAAACGATAAGTTTATTGGCCGAATATCTCCTTGGGTTTCACCTCGCGAGCCAAGGAGTAACGTTTTTTAAGTGCCTTTAAACATTTCATATAAAGTATGCATATACCCCAAACTATTTGAACTTCTTCAATTCCAAGAGTTTAACGGAGCGGCACAAAATCATAGGGCAGAAAGCAAAAAGCATTAGTTCTTCTTT
>JAZNXQ010000277.1:0-3511 GCA_045593945.1 Lachnospiraceae bacterium
TGCGAAGCAGTATGAGGTATAAAATATAAGCACTGCATATACTGTAGTAATTACAGGTATGGGGTGCTTTTTATTTTGGATAATCAGAAAAGAGAAAATCTGCTTAATTTTGCACTTGATGTTACTGATGAGGAGAGGGCAAGGTCGGTCGAGCTCGGTGTTGGGTTTGATGAGGAGACGCGGGACTGGGAGGTTATCGTACGGTATGTAGGTGATATTTTAAACTATCGTGCAGACGGCATAGAGGTTGTGCCGCTTCTTAGTAATTATGCGATACTTAGACTAAGTGAAGCGCAGCTTGACAATATTTCAAACCGACCTGAGATTGCTTACATAGAGAAACCTAAGAGATTGTTTTTTGCAGATGTCGCAGGGAGGGCGGCATCATGTGTGGATGAACTTCAGCTGGGTAATATTCCGAGTGAAATAAGCAGTCTGCCACAGCTTTACGGAAGAGGAGTTGTTATTGCAGTTGCAGATTCAGGAATTGATATTCTGCATCCGGCATTCAGAAATGCGGACGGTACAACGAGGATTCTTCGTATATGGGACCAGACAAAAGCAATACAAGAAGAGTATCCCGCACCGTTTGATTATGGCAGGGGCGCAGAGTATACGGCAGATCAGATAAACGAATTAATCAGGGGATTTGAGGCGGGTGAAATAAGTAGAAATAATCTGCCGGCAATTGATAACAGCGGTCATGGTACTGCTGTTGCCGGAGTAGCGACAGGAAGTGCAGATTTTACAGAGGGGGATTTGCAGAACTTAAGGAGAGCGCGTGGTGTTGCACCCGCAAGCGATATAATTGTTGTTAAAATGGGTGTGCCGCGTCCTGATTCTTTTCCGAGAACGACTGAACTAATGCTTGCGGTGGATTACTGCGTGAGAACCGGCATAGCGTTCAATTTGCCGACAGTCATTAATCTCAGCATCGGTAATACATATGGCTCGCATGACGGAACATCGCTTCTTGAAACTTATCTTGATACCGTATCGGACCTCGGAAGAACCACAATAGTTATAGGTTCCGGAAACGAAGGAGCGGCAGCAGGACATACCTTTGGTATTCTGCGAAATAATGTTACGGAAAGGGTAGAACTTGCAGTAACTTCGTTTGAAACAAAGCTTAGTCTGCAGATTTGGAAAAATTATGCGGATGAGTTTGCGATACTACTTGAAGCTCCGGGAGGAACAATTGCGGGCCCTTTTGAAAGTATTCTGGGGATGCAACAGTTTGAAGCAGAAGGAACCGAAATTTTGTTGTATTACGGAGAACCGAGCCCGTACAGCAGCGCACAGGAGATTTATATTGAGTTTATTCCGGCAGATGAGGCCGGTTATATAAGTGGCGGAATATGGAATATCAGACTTGTTCCGCGAAAGATTGTTGACGGAGAATATCATATGTGGCTGCCGGAATCCTCGGTACTTAATACAAATACGCGTTTTTTGCGACCGACAACGGACACGACACTAACGATACCGTCTACTGCTGAAAAAGTCATAACAGTGGGTGCATATGACAGTGCACTTATGTCATATGCTGATTTTTCAGGCAGGGGCTACACAAGGGTTATTACCCGAGTAAAACCTGAACTTGTGGCACCGGGAGTAAATATTTTTACAGCGGCAGCAGGTGGAGGATTTACGACTGTATCAGGAACTTCCTTTGCTACACCATTTGTAAGCGGTGCAGCGGCGCTTCTTATGGAGTGGGGCATTGTAAACGGTAATGATTCATTTTTGTATGGTGAAAAAGTAAAAGCATTTTTGATTCGTGGTGCGAGGCCGCTTCCCGGGTTTTCGCTGTACCCAAATCCGCAAGTCGGGTGGGGAGCACTTTGTGTGGCGGACAGTATACCGGACTAAGTGCATTTTATTATAATTAACTTCCTTTTTTGGGCTAAAAATGTTATAATCCCTAACAGAAGAAAAAGGAGGATATTATCATGAAGAAAGGATTTGGAACGATACTTTTAATGTCGGTGCTGACATTGGGCGTATTCGGTTGTGATGAGACACCTGCTATTGATAACAGCCCTATACATGTTGAGATTACAACTGAAGCCCCTGAAGTTAAAGACGGAGAGGTGTATGTTGAGAGAAGTCTTGGCAATAACCCCATGGTAGGCGATAGCCTTACGGGTGAGTATGTTTACGGCGGAGATCCGTCAATTCTTGTGGATGGAGATACTGTTTATCTTTATACGGGACATGATGTGTCCACGGATGCACAGGTAAAATCAGCTATATACAATATTCCGGAATATCTTTGCTATTCAAGTAAAGACCTTGTCAACTGGACAGCAGAGGGTTCTGTTTTTACAGTGAGCAGAGCTAATGTTTCGTGGGTAAAGGATTCCACAAGTGCGTGGGCCGCGCAGGCCACAAAGCATTACAGTAAGGCAGAAGGCAAAGATTTGTACTATATTTATTACTGTAGTTGGGACAGAACTTCTGCCGGCAAGCAGTCTATCGGTGTTGCGGTATCAGAGAGCCCGACAGGACCTTTTGTGGATATAGGGCAGCCGCTTGTGAAGGGTGTTGCTACATCTCCCGAGACAAGTGCATGGAATGATATTGATCCCACAGTCTGGATTGAGAAGGATGAGAAGGGTGTTGAACACCGTTATCTTGCATGGGGCAATGGTAAAATGTACATATGCGAGCTTAACGAGGATATGATTTCCGTTAAGGACCTTAACGGCGATGGCAAAATTACCTGCGGCGCCAAGGGCGAAAGTGCAGACATTATCAATAACCAGGACGGTATCAAGTCTTTTACGGAAGCACCTTGGTTATATCGTCGTCAGGATGAAAAAGGTAATTATTACGGGGATTATTATATGTTTTATGCATACGGTTGGAGAGAGAGTATGGCGTATGCGACAACAGATGATTTGCTTAACGGGGATTGGAAGTTTGGTTCAATAATTATGGCACCTACGGCAACTTCGAATACTAACCACCCGGCAGTATTTGATTTCCGTGGCGAAACATATTTTGTATATCATAATGGTTCTTTACCCGGCGGAAGCGGTTTCAGACGCTCGGCATGTATCAGAAAGCTTGAGTTTAATGAGGACGGAAGCGTTGTATTTATGACGGAGTCAGCTAACGGAATCTACGGAAGTACATTTTCAATTGCACTTGCGGGTGATGAGGCAGCAAAGCTTTCGCATGTAACATATGTTAACTCTAATAATGATGCCGCATACCCTTATAAGGATATTAAAGTTGGCATCAATAAGGGCAAGGAGTCAGAAGGTCACTGGGTTATTACGGATGGTAAAGCAGACCGCTCCAATGATGCATATATTTCTATTCAGTCAGAGGATAAACAGGGCTTATACCTTACAGCAGGTGAAGACGGCAATGTAAGACTTGCACAGGATGCTGATGCAAGTGAAGAGATTGCTCTTAAACAGACATTCAGAACAGTTAAAGCTTTGGATGGCAGTGATGGTGTATCATTTGAGAGCATATCACAACCCGGTAAATATATTAC
>JAZNXQ010000278.1:0-2217 GCA_045593945.1 Lachnospiraceae bacterium
CCATATACAATAGGCGATGCTTCATCAGGTACCAATGATGTCATCATCTTATCCTGTGCAATATGCTCTTCACTGTTAAATCCAAGACATCCTGAATAGTTGAAGATTGACCAGAAAGTTCCGCCTGCCTGTACCTTCTCATACATACCGTCATATGTCTGTGTCATGGAGTTCGGGTCGAGAAGATTGTTCTGATAAAGCTTGTTGAAGAACTTAAGGCACTCAAGATAAGGTCCATCCTTTTTAAGCGCATCATAGTATGTTCCTGTATCAGAATCATAAAGACCGATACCATGCTCATCATATCCGTAGTAAGCTGTACCGAGAGCCTTTACATACATAACCATGTCACCGTCCCAATCCGGCCAAAGTGATGCCGCATATGTCTCGTTACCGTTATCATCTACAGGACAAATCTTCTTCATTTCCTTAAATACATTTACTAAATCATCAAGATTTTTAACCTGAGGATAACCAAGCTGCTTGTATAAATCCCAACGGATATCCCATGTATAGAAGAACGGCTCGTGGTTGGCACTGTCTGTAGCTACGTTATGTCCGAAACCGTAAAGTGCATCTGATGCACCTTCTGTAATACTACTTGTCAATTCTTTATTCTTCTCTAATGCATACGGCATATTCTCATAAATATAAGGACCGTATTCCTGAATCAAATTATCCTCTTCCCAGTTGTAGAGAAGACCCGCTTTTAACGCTGTCTTATAATTATCTTCACCACCCCAAACAACGATATCACCGAGATTACCTGACTCCATACGTGTCTCAAGAACACCTTCATCTGAAGGAATGATGTTAACAACTACATTAAATTTCTCCTTAAGCATCATGGCGCTCCAACCAATCTGCTCACCTGACTTATTTGCAAGTTCACTGAAGATTGTAAGAGTAATTGTCTCTTTCTTCTTACCACAGCCTGCAAAGAAGCCGCACATCATGGCAACAACCAAAGCTACTGCCAAAAGTCTTTTAAATACCTTTTTCATAAAAAATCCTCCTCTTTTATATTATCTTAGCCCTTAACCGCGCCAAGCATAATTCCTTTTTCAAAATATCTCTGCATGAACGGATATACCAAAAGAATCGGTATAATCGCAACCATGGAAACCGTATACTTGATTACCTTGGCATTAGCCAATTCCTCTACAAATCCCAAAGCACCGGTACCACCATCCAAAAAGCTTCCGATGCTTGAACCCGAATTAAGATAATTATACAACAAATGTTGCAAAGTAAAAAGCTTCGGATTATCCTGCATCAAAATAAGTGAATCCGTAAATGAATTCCAATGGCCTACCGCACCAAAAATTGCAATGGTTGCAAGTATCGGTTTGCTGAGCGGCCAAATAATTTTAGTAAATACCACCATGAATCCGGCACCGTCCATAAACGCACTTTCCTCAAGTTCTGAAGGTATCGACTCTATATAAGTCTTAACAAGAATTATATTATACGGTGCCACAATACACGGAATTAAATATGCTGCAAAGGTTCCTGTAAGACCGAGCATTGACATATTCATATACCACGGAATAATTCCTGCGTTAAAGTACATCGTAATTACGATAAATCTGTACCATATCTTTCTATGCCACATCTCCTGCTTGGTAACAAGATAACCGATAAGTCCGGTTGCCGCAACCATAAGAGCCGTTCCCACAATCGTTCTGATAAGTGAAACCGCGAAAGCATCAAACAATGCATTTACCTTAAGCATATCAATATAGTTTTGTATGTTAATGCCCTTGGGAAGAAGTGTAATCTTTCCCGCTGCAACATAACTTCTCTTTGAAATAGTATTAATAAATATATAGTAAAAAGGGAAAATACAACTAAGTGTAAATATTGAGAAAAAACCGTAATTACATATGTTAAATATCACATCCTGCCATGTAAGACGATGTTTTCTTTTATGCGTTTTCTCATATTCTTTTTCTCTTTTTTCGTCCAACTTCTGTTGTTCCGTCTTTGCCATCTTGTCACCTCCTATACTACACTGTCACCACGAGGCAACGACCTCAACTGCGGGATTGTGTGCTACAATCAGCACGCTGTCCACGTCGTCAGGCAGATTGCGGATAATGGAAATCAGCGTACAGGAGTCGCAGTTGTAAAGCTCGGCATCTTCGATGGTATAACCCTGCGAGAGTTCCAGCTTTACCGCCATGATTTCGGCAGTTTGTCTGGCACGCATGGCGT
>JAZNXQ010000279.1:0-6957 GCA_045593945.1 Lachnospiraceae bacterium
CTTTGGAGGAAAAAATGGCAAAGCACAGTAATACCAATATAAGAAAATACCATAAAAAAAAGAAAACAATTAATATAGGTGTAATTGTTTTCTTTATTGTGTTTATTTATTTGTCAGTTACGGTTTTTCTGTACTTATCAAAAGATAACGTCTCTATATATCAGATTACCCAGGAAGGTTCTCTTGCGCGTAATACTGAGTACACCGGAATTATAATACGTAATGAGCAGATCGTTACAGCTGATAATGCAGGCTATGTCCGTTATTATTTAAGGCAGGGAGAAAGAGTCGGCAACGGTGACCTGATTTATTCGCTTGACGAAAGCGGAGAGGTAACAAGAAAGCTTACGGAAAACTACAGTTACGAAGAAACGCTCAAAAAAATGGAGCTTACCGACTTGAAAAAGCAAATAAATTCCTTTGTTTATAATTTTGACAGTTTTAATTTTAATGATGTGTATTCTTTTAAAACGAATGTAGAATATACTGTACTTGATTTAATGAATTACAACAACCAGGAATATCTTCGTAATCTGCTTGCCACGGTTGAAGCTGACGGAATGTTTAAGTTTTGTCATGCAAAGAGCAGCGGAATAGTGTCATATCATATTGACGGATATGAAAATCTTACAGAGGACATTGTTAAACCGGATAATCTTAACAAATCCGGATATAACAGAACAGTTCTAAATTCAGCAAGCTTTGTTGAAGATAATGCACCGGTTTATAAAATAATCGAAAACAATGATTGGAAGCTTGTTTTTTCATTGTCAGATGAAGATTATTTAAAATATTCTTCACTCACATCACTTACAATAGAGTTATCTGATTATGAATATACGTTTACGATTCCATTTAGTATTATACATAACGAGACCGGCAAATACGGTTGTTTATCGTTTGATAAATATTCCGCAGAATTTGCTAATGTAAGATATCTTGATTTTGAGATACTGTATGAAGATAGTACAGGACTTAAAATTCCGGCAACCTCTGTGATTACCAAAGATTTCTTCATTATACCGCTTGAATATCGTACCGTTTCACAAGGTGTTTCGGGATTTTATCTTGAAACATATGATGCCCAAAATAATCTTGTGGTAGAATTTATTGAGCCGACCATATATAATGCCACATCCACGCATTATTATGTTGATGTAGCGGCCTTGCCGGAAGGAAGCTATCTGCTTAATCTAAACAATACCGGAAGCAGTCCTGATATAACAAACACCAACACTTCGCCTCGATACAGAATAGGCACTAAAGATTCTCTTTCAGGAGTATATAACGTTAATAAAGGCTATACGATATTCAGAAAAATAGAAGTTATTGATTCCAACACAGAATATTATATTATCAAAACAGGTACAACATACGGTGTATCGTTATATGACCATATTATACTTGACGGCAAAACCGTAAAAGAAGGACAAGTTATTTACAGATAGAAAGGAAAAAGCATGTCACTTATTGTTGAAAAAGAATTGCAGGATAATTTAAAAGATGTAGAAGCAAAAATATGTGCCGCATGCAAAAGAAGCGGAAGAAAAAGAGAGGATGTTACTTTAATTGCCGTCAGCAAAACAAAACCGGCTGAAATGATTCGCACAATATATGACGAAGGTGTGCGTGATTTTGGTGAAAATAAAGTACAGGAAATTCTTACAAAAGAGCCCGTTTTACCCCATGATATACGTTGGCATATGATAGGACACCTCCAGCGCAACAAAGTAAAACAGGTTATTGACAAATCCTGTCTTATTCATTCTGTAGATTCACTCAGACTTGCTGAAGAGATTGAGAAAGAGGCAGATAAACATAACTTAGTAGTACCGGTTCTTTTGGAGGTTAATGTTGCAGGTGAGGAAAGTAAGTTTGGAATGACCAAAGAAGAGGCACTAGATTTAGTAGTACTTTTGTCACAGTTTCGACATATTGCGGTAAAAGGACTTATGACAATTGCGCCAAATGTCGAAAATCCCGAGGAAAATAGGCCTATTTTTCGTGATTTAAAGCAATTATCTGTTGACATAATTAACAAAAACATTGATAATATTAGTATGGATGTTCTGTCTATGGGAATGACCAATGATTATGAGGTCGCTATCGAAGAAGGAGCTACGATGGTAAGGGTTGGAACCGGCATATTCGGAACACGATATTATGGATAGGAGAGATTCAAATGGCAGCATTTATGGATAAGTTTCTTGACATGATGCATCTTGGTGATGAAGAAGACGATTTTTACGATGAATATGATGAAGAGGAAGAAGTTCCGGTTGTAAAGAAGCAACCGAAGCCTGCAGCACCTAAGAAAAAGGCTGCAACCAATTTTGAAGAAGCTTCTGAGCCCAGAGCACAGGCAAGACCCAGGCAGGTGAGAAGTCCCAAAGTTGTGCCTATGAGAAATAGTTTTAACCCGATGGAAGTTTGTGTGATTAAGCCTACAAGCGTTGAAGAAGCCAGAGAGATTTCTGATACATTATTAACTGGACGAGCTGTAATTCTTAACCTTGAAGGACTTCAGGTTACTACTGCACAGAGAATTATAGATTTTACATCAGGCGCATGTTATTCAATTAACGGTAACCTTAAGATGGTATCTAATTATATTTTTATCGTTACTCCTGAAGCTGTTGATATTTCAGGTGATTTCAAAGAATTATTTAGTGGAAGTGGAAACGGTGTAGATGTTGCTACATTTAATTCTACTTTTTAAGAGTGTGTAAAAAGCACTCTTATTTTCTCTATTAGGGTTAGGACGAACATATGACCAAAGAAGAGAGTATTTTATTAAAACATTTTGAAGATTTGTCAAAGACTGCATATAACAAAGGATTTCCAACATATTCGGGTTTTCTGACATTACACGAGCAAAGCCTTATAAGCCAGGCTAAATTGTCATCAAAATATGTTTTCATAGGCGGATACGATTATGCCGAACGTAAGATGATTTGTTTTTACGACGATTTTATGCCTGAGTATCATCCGTATACAGTACTTATAGTAGAAGCTCAGAACTGCAAATTTGCCGATAATCTTACACATCGCGATTACCTCGGTTCACTTATGAATCTCGGAATAGAGCGCGATGTACTCGGCGATATGATTAAGCTGTCAGAACAATCAACTTATATTATTTGCAAAGAATCAATTGCTGATTTTATAGTTGATAATTGCCGTATGGTCAAACATACTTCCGTAGTGTGCAGGATTATTCCGGATAATGAACTTGCAGGGCTTGAGATTATTCCGAATTTTGAAGAAATAACAGGAAGCGTTTCATCCTTCAGACTCGACTGTATCCTTGCGCTTGCTTTTCGTAAATCCAGAACACAGATAAGCGATTTAATTAAATCCGGTAATGTTTTTGTAAACAGCAAACTTGTTGAAAATGCTTCTTATCAGCTCAAACAAGGTGAGACTGTTTCGGCACGCGGATTTGGCAAATTCATTTTTGCAGATGAAGGCGGAACATCAAAAAAGGGTAAACTGTACGTTACATTAAAAAAATTCACATAAGGAGAAATCTATTATGCTTACACCTATAGAAATTCGTGAGAAAAAGTTAAGAATCGGAATCGGTTATGACAAACGCGGTATAGATGTATTTTTCAAGCAGCTTACTGACGATTACGAGAAGATGTATCGCGAGAACATTGAACTTAAAGACAAGGTTGCTAACATGGCTTCCATAATTCAGAATTACAAAACCGTTGAAAAATCAATGCAGAAAGCACTTGTTCTTGCAGAAAAATCATCAGATGAGACAAAGGAAGCAGCAAGAGCGGCAGCGCGTTCAATAGAAGAGGATGCAAGAGCTAATGCTCTTTTGATTGTGGCCGCTGCAGAGCAGGAAAAGCAGGATGTTAAGAATAAGATTGTGGCTTTACTTGCACAGTACGATTCATACAAGAGCCAATACAAGCATTTACTTGAGTCACAGCTTGAATTACTTAATACGGAAAAATTAGAGCTTGCAGGTACAACACTTGAAGAGTTTGTCAGAGAGAACGTTTCCAAGCTTGATGATACAGATAACAGATTCTCCGGAGATAATAATGCCCCGGATACAGATAAATAGGAGAAAATATGAAAAAACTACTTTATTTTTTCGCATTAATTATATTAATTGCAGCAGACCAGATTGTTAAAGCACTTACAATTTTATATATTGACCCCAAAAATCCCATTGTACTTTGGAAAGGTGTCTTTGAGCTTGATTATGTACAAAATCGAGGCGGTCTGTTCGGAATGTTTCAGGGTGCTGTATTTATACTTGCGGCGATAACGGTAGTTCTTATTATATTAATTTTTTATTTTTCAAAGAAACTTCCCGACACAAAACGTATGTTGCCGTTAAGAATTATTGGCTTACTCATAGTTGCCGGCGGAATCGGCAATTTAATTGATCGTGTTTTCAGAGGTTTTGTTGTTGACACATTTTCATTTGTTTTGATAAATTTCCCGGTATTTAATGTGGCCGACTGCTACGTTACCGTATCAATGTTTGTGTTTGTTTTTCTTATACTTTTTTATTATAAGGATGAAGAGTTTGACTGTTTATTCCCTAACAAGAAAAATACCAAAGAATCCGATACAGTTTCAAAACTAACCACAGAAAAAGGTGAAGATATTGGAGAATAAATATTTCTTTGCACCCGAGGAAGCTGAAGGAGAACGACTTGATAAATATCTTGTAAGCGATACTTTTTCTGATTCTGACAATTCAATCGAGAATATTTCAAGATCTTATCTTCAAAAACTTATGAAAGAGGGCCATGTTCTGGTTAACGGCAAAGCTGTTAAACAAAATTACAGACTTAAGGGCAATGATGAGATTATTCTTAACATTCCCGAAGCACAACCTTTGTCAATTTTGCCGGAAGATATTCCGCTTGATATACTTTATGAGGATGAGCATTTGATTTTCATTAACAAACCCAAGGGAATGGTAGTTCATCCGGCACCTGGTCACATGGAACATACCCTTGTTAATGCACTTTTACATCATTGCGCAGGACAGTTATCCGGAATCAACGGAATACTTCGTCCGGGAATTGTGCATAGGATTGACAGAGATACAACAGGCGCACTTGTTGCCTGTAAAACAGATATAGCTCATAATTTTGTAGCTGATTTATTAAAAGATCATTCAATAACACGTAAGTATTTTGCCATCGTACAAGGGTATTTCAAAGAGCCTGCAGGAACTGTTGATGCGCCGATAGGCAGACATCCCCTTGATCGTAAAAAGATGGCTATTAATGAGAAAAACGGGCGCAGAGCCGTTACTCATTATAAAGTTATAGAAGAATTAAAAGGTTACAGTTATGTCGAGTGTACTTTAGAGACAGGACGTACGCATCAGATTCGTGTACATCTTTCAAGCATAGGGCATCCTCTTCTCGGAGATACGGTTTACGGCAGTGCCAAACAACCATTTTCACTTGAAGGACAGACATTACATGCGATGATTTTAGGTTTTACCCATCCTGTATCGGGTGAATATCTTGAAGTCGAAGCACCTTTACCGGAATATTTTAAAGAATTACTTAAAAAACTTGCAAAATAAATATATTTGGGAGGTATGATTATGGGTAATTTAGTTATTACAATCGGACGTCAGTTTGGTAGTGGCGGACGTCAAATCGGCAAGAAACTTGCTGAAGAACTTGGAATAGGCTATTATGACAAGGAGATCCTTAATGTTGCCGCAAAAGAGAGTGGTTTGTGTCAGACACTTTTTGAGAATCACGATGAAAAACCCACAGGAAGTTTTTTGTATTCGCTCGTTATGGATACATATTCTATAGGCTATAATTCCGGCTCATATCTTGATATGCCGCTTAATCACAAAGTTTTTCTTGCACAGTTTGATGCAATCAAGAAGCTTGCAGAGCGCGAGTCTTGCGTAATTGTAGGTCGTTGTGCTGATTATGCTTTGGAAGAGTTTGATAATGTTTTTCATGTTTTTATCCACGCGGATAAGGATTACAGAGTTAAGAATGTAATGAAATACGATTCTGTAAGCGAAGCTAAAGCTAAAGATATTGTTAATAAGAACGATAAGCAGCGTGCAAGCTATTACAATTATTACACAAGTAAAAAATGGGGTGATGCAAACAGTTATGATTTGTGTCTTAACAGTGCTTTGCTTGGTATTGACGGTTGCGTTGAGCTTATAAAGCGTATGGTTGAAATTAAAAACCGCTAGTATTGTTATTTGAGCTGAAATATGCTATAATTATTTTAATATTTTTTTGCAAAGGAGATTTAAAAAATGGAATTAAGAACAGCATCAAATCCCAGAGATGTCAAGTTTTATGACACAGCAAGATTACGTGAAGAATTTTTGATTCAGAACGTATTTATTCCGGATGATTTCAGATTGGTTTACAGCCATATCGATCGTATTATCACAGGTTCAGCTATGCCTATCAATAAGACACTCACATTAACAGCAGGAGATGAACTCCGTGCTGAATATTTCCTCGAGAGACGTGAGATGGGCGTTATCAATATCGGTGGCAAGGGTATCATCACAATTGATGGAAGAGAATACACAGTAGATTTTAAAGAGGGTATGTACATCGGAATGGGATCTAAGGACATTTCCTTTAAGAGCCTTGACGCGGCAGCGCCTGCTAAGTTCTACTTCAACAGCACACCTGCTCACAAGACATATCCCACAGTACTTATCAAACCCGAAGGAACACCTGAAGACGGCGTTGTTATCGTTAAGGATTCCAACAAAGTTGAACTTGGTAGCCTTGAGGACGCTAACCATCGTACAATTTGTAAATACATCCTTCTCGGACAGGTTGAGAGCTGTCAGCTCGTTATGGGTATGACAAAGCTTGAGCCCGGTAGCGTATGGAACACAATGCCTTGTCATACACATGACAGACGTATGGAAGTTTATTTATACTTCGAAGTTCCGGAAGATGCAGTAGT
>JAZNXQ010000280.1:0-20710 GCA_045593945.1 Lachnospiraceae bacterium
TCATATGACGGGCGATACGGTGCTCAAGATAATGGCGGACGTAATCAATGAAGTCATTACACCGGATAAGGATATTGCGTTCAGACTTGGCGGAGACGAGTACGGAGTTTTTGTGCCGGATATGACGGATGCGGGTGAAGCAGGTAAATTTGCGGCAAGACTTATTGCCGGTTATAATGTGAAGCGAGCGGATGTTCCCTATATGAAAAAGTCATCATTGTCGGTCGGTGCATCAATATCTTTATATGACGGTAAGACGTTTGATGAACTTTACAATAAGGCAGATAAGGCGTTGTATTTTGTAAAACAAAACGGCCGCAATTCGTTTTACTGTTATTCAACCAACAGCGAGGAGAAACGTGAGAGAAGTGCTCTCGGAAGAAAGTCGGAGCTTCAGCGCTTTGCAGATATGATTATCAGATACGGAGAGAAAAAGGGCGTGTTCGAAGTCGGATATCGCGAGTTTGAACAGGTATTTGAGCTTGCGTCTCGTTTTACTAAGCGAAATGAGCAGGAGCTTCAGCTTGTGTTGTTTACGCTTCTTCCGCTAGATGATGATTTTAAGGATGCTCTTGCGCAGGAAGAGGTTATGACGCTTCTTTCCGAAGCGATTTTTTCAAGTTTAAGACGTGTGGATATAAGTGTAAGATTCAGCAGTACACAGTATCTTGTGGCCCTTATTGACACAAGGCCGCAGTTTATATCGGTTGTAACAGATCGTATAATGCAGAATTTTTATATGATGTACAGGGGAAGGGACTTTGTGCTGGATTATGATGTGGCCAAAGTACGTAAAAATAATAATTTGGAGTAAAAGATGAAGATTGCAGATTTGTTTAAAGAAAAAAAGGTTGTATTTTCTTTTGAAGTTTTTCCGCCTAAGAAGACAAGCTCAATTGATACGATTTATCAGACGCTTGACGGTTTGTCGGATTTAAAGCCGGATTTTATCAGTGTTACATACGGAGCGGGCGGCAGTAATGCAAGTACGGTAACGGCCGATATTGCTTCGATAATTAAGAACAAGTATGGTATTGAGCCCATGGCGCATTTGACCTGTGTGAATTCAAGCAAGACGGACGTTGAGAAAGCATTGAGGATTCTTGACGAGCGTGGAATTGAAAATATACTTGCGCTCAGAGGAGATATTAATCCGGAACTTCCGCCGCAAACTGATTTTAAATATGCGAGTGAACTTGTAAGTTTTATCAAGGAACAGGGATATGATTTTAATATTTCGGGAGCATGTTATCCCGAGGCACATCCTGAGACAAGGGATAAAATACAGGATATACGTAATCTTAAGAATAAAGTCGATATGGGCGTTGACCATCTTGTGTCTCAGCTTTTCTTTGATAATAATGACTTTTATTCGTTTATGGAGAGAGCGTGGATTGCAGGCATTAATGTTCCGATTGAGGCGGGTATAATGCCGGTTGTCAATAAGGCGCAGATTGAGCGTATGGCAAGCCTTTGCGGCGCAGCTCTTCCTGTAAAGTTTGTTAAGATGATGCAAAAGTTTGAGGATTCACCTGAAGCGATGAGGGATGCGGGTATTGCGTATGCGGTTGATCAGATTGTTGACCTTGTTTCTAACGGTGTAAGAGGAATTCACTTGTATACAATGAATAATCCTGTGATTGCAAAGCGTATTTGCGATAGTATATCGGGCCTTAGAGGATATTATCAGAAGTGATGTGGAGGATAAATTTGTGGGAAAAGTAATTTTAAGTGCAGACAGCACATGCGATTTGGGAAAAGAGCTTAAGGCAAAGTATGATGTGAGTTATTATCCGTATCATATTATTTTAGATGAGAAGGAATATTTGGATAATGTTAATATTACGCCGGACGATATTTATCGGGCGTATTGGGATAAGAAAATGCTTCCGAAGACTTCTGCAATAAATGTAATGGAGTATGTTGAGTATTTTAAGAAGTTTACTGATGAGGGATATGAAGTTATTCATATTTCGCTTGGAGGTGCACTTACAAGTTCCTGCCAGAATGCCATGCTTGCGGCACAGGAGCTTAAAGGAGTATATACGGTTAATTCCTGTAATCTTTCAACGGGAATGGGACATCTTGTAATAGAAGCAGCTAATCTCATTAAAGAGGGGGTTGGAGCAAAGGAGATTGCAGAGCGTCTTAATGAAATGACATCTAAAGTTCATTCGAGTTTTATTCTTGATACGCTTGAGTTTATGCAGGCGGGTGGCAGATGCTCACAGGTTACAGCATTTGCGGCGACACTTCTTAATCTTAAGCCTTGCATTATGGTAGATAACACATCCGGAGCGATGGGTGTCGGCAAAAAATACAGAGGAGATCTTAAGAAGGTTCTTTGCAAATATACCAAGGATCAGCTTTCTGCATATGATGATATTCGCTATGATAAAATATTCATTACACATTCGGGTATTGAGGATGAATATATTGAGCTTGTTAAGGAGACAATAAAAGAGGTCGCTTCATTTGATGATATTTACGTTACAAGAGCAAGTTGTACGATATCCTGTCACTGCGGTCCTCGTACTTTGGGTATACTTTTTATGACAAAATAAAATTTTTTAAAAAAGTACTTGCATATTTTTGAATGGTGCGGTATAATACCACTTGTCGTTGGACATTGGGCTATCGCCAAACGGTAAGGCAACGGACTCTGACTCCGTCATTTTCAAGGTTCGAATCCTTGTAGCCCAGCTTAAAGCTGTCATGCTTGCATGGCAGCTTTTTTCGTGTTCGGAATTCTGTGCAAAACGTTGCGGTGGAGATGTGCATTTTTACTTGACAGAAAAATAGCGCGGCCGGGGAAGGCCGCGCTATAAAAAAGAGAGATATTATATGATTACCCCATTATCACTTGGATAAGGGATGTCCTGGCTGATGGATTGTAAGGGATTATGTTGCCGTTCGTTAAAACACCGTCAACATAAAGCTCCTTCACACCTTTTTCGACATTTGAAGGATTCTTCACTTCAATGTGGTAGGTGGTGTTTCTGTATTTTCTGGTAATCTTGAAGTCACCGAAGTTTTTGGGTACGCAGGGATTTACCTGAAGACCATTGTGTGTAGGATAAATACCTAAAATGTACTGAGATACATTTACAAAGGTCCATGCTGCGGTACCTGTAAGCCAGCTGTTCTTGGCTTCGCCGTGAAGAGGCGCATCTTTGCCGGCAATCATCTGTGCATAGATGTAAGGCTCTGTACGATGAATCTCGCTTATATCTTCAAGGTAAGCGGGACAGGTCTTTCTGTAAACTTCAAATGCACGGTCACCGCGACCTATAACGGTCTCGGCAATAGAAACCCAAGGATTGTTGTGGCAGAAAATACCGGCATTCTCCTTGTATCCCGGCGGATAAGAAGATACTTCGCCGAGCTCGAGGTGATATTTTGTATATGCGGGCTGCAAAATCATAATGCCGTAGTCTGTATCGAGGCGTTCTTTTACAGAATCAAGAGCCTTCTTGGCATGACCTTCGTTAACTCCGACACCCGCAAGAACACAAAAACCTTGTGGTTCGATATATATCTGTCCTTCTTCACATTCCTTTGAGCCGACTTTGTGGCTGAAAGAATCGTACGCTCTTACAAACCAATCACCATCCCAACCGGCATCTAAAATAGTGTCATACATTTTGGCAACTTCCGCTCTTGCGTAGGCTGCTTCTTTGTCATTGCCCATAAGTTCGCAAAGCTGAGCATATTCTTCGCCGTATTTTACAAACATACCTGCAATGAAGACTGATTCTGCGACAGGGCCTTCGCTTGGACCGAATGTCTGGAAAGATTCGCCCGGGTGTTCTGAAAAACAGTTCAAATTAAGGCAGTCATTCCAATCGGCTCTTCCTATAAGAGGCAGGCCGTGAGGACCTTTGTGATTTGCCGTAAAATCGAAAGATTTCTTGAGGTGACCGATAAGAGGTTCCGCTACTGATTCATCATTATCAAATGGTGTCATGTGGGAAAGTATTGAAAGGTCACCGGTTTCTCTTACATATGCGCTTACACAGGCGATGAGCCATAAAGGGTCATCGTTGAAACCACCGCCGATATCGGCATTGCCCTTTTTGGTAAGGGGCTGGTACTGGTGGTACGCGCTTCCGTCCAAAAACTGGGTGGAAGCAATATCTATAATTCGTTGTCTTGCTCTGTCAGGGATTAAATGCACAAAACCGAGTAAATCCTGACAGGAATCTCTAAATCCCATGCCACGTCCGATTCCGGATTCGTAGTAAGATGCGGAACGTGACATATTGAATGTAATCATACACTGATATTGATTCCAGATGTTAACCATGCGATTGAGTTTGTCGTTGTCGCTCTCAACCTGATAGTTTGCGAAAAGATTGGTCCAGTAATCTTTTAAATCATTAAATGCCTTTGCAACTGCAGAAGAAGTTTTGTACTTCTCGTAGGTTGCGATTGCTCTGTTTTTGTTGATTACATTGTGTGCTTCCCACTTTTCATCCTGCGGATTCTCTATATATCCTAAAATAAAGATAAGTTCCTTGGATTCGCCGGGCTTAAGAGTAATGTTGAGCTGGTGAGAGGCTATGGGTGACCAACCGCTTGCTACGGAATTGGTACATTTGCCGCCTTTAATTACATCCGCTTTGTCGAGACCGTTGTATGCGCCGAGGAAAGCATCTCTGCTTGTGTCAAAACCATCGATTTTCTCGTTAACAGAGAAGAAAGCATAATGATTACGGCGTTCGCGGTATTCTGTCTTATGATAAATCACAGAATCCTGTATCTCAACTTCACCACAGCTTAAAAGTCGCTGGAAGTTTTTCATGTCATCGTCAGCATTCCATAAACACCATTCTATATAAGAGAAGAGGGTGAGATTTTTTTCTGCCTGACTGTTATTGGTAAGTGTGAGTCTGTTGATTTCGCAATTATCATCCAAAGGAACAAAAGCCAAAAGAGAAGCTTCCACATCATTCTTTGATGATGTCCACTTGGAATACCCCATGCCGTGGCGGCATTCATAGGAATCGAGTTCTGTCTGCATGGGCTGCCAACCCGGGTTCCATGTGGTTTCTCCGTCTTTTATGAAGTAATACTTGCCGCCTGTGTCATATGGAACATTGTTATAGCGATATCTTGTCAGACGTAAAAGCTTAGCATCTTTATAAAAAGAATATCCTCCACAGGTGTTTGACACCAAAGTAAAGAAATCGTTACAGCCGAGATAATTAATCCAGGGCAACGGAGTTTTGGGGGTATCAATCACATATTCGCGGTTAATATCGTCAAAATGTCCGAATTTCATATTCTTAAACTCCTTTCAAATGAATATAATTAAACGTTTAAGTAAGAATATTTAATGTATTTGGCTATAATTATAATGGCAAAAATAGCAAATCGCAATAGTAAATGTCAAAAAAATTTAAAAAAATTAAAATTCGTTGTGCAAAAAGTACTAAAAGCTCGGTGGGAATGGGCGAAATTCACGAAAAGGTTTTCTTAAAAATTGCGCAATATAGTGACAAATAATATTGCTCGGTTGCGCTTTGGTTCGTGGATTTTAGCAAAATTACTAAAATTTTAAAAAAAACCTTGAAAAATTGTGCAAAGTGTTGTATGATGTATTCAAGAAAACGATTAAGTACATTTTCGAGGAAGGAAAAGACGAATGGCTTCACTAAAGGAAATAGCGGCGATATGTAATGTGAGCGTAGCTTCTGTAAGTAAAGCCTTGAATGATCATAAGGACATAAGCGAAGAGACCAAAGAGAAGATTCGCCAGGTTGCTAAGGAAATCGGATATTTTCCCAACGCCCAGGCGAGAGCTCTTAAGACGAACAGAACCAACAATATCGGAGTTTTGTTTGTCGATGGTGCACAGAATGGTTTGACGCATGATTATTTCGCCCATGTTCTTGACTATTTCAAGCGTACTGTTGAAGAGAGCGGTTATGACATCACATTTATCAATGCCAATGAGAAGGGACGTAACAACAGAACTTTTTTGGAACATTGTAAATATCGTGGATTTGATGGTGTAGTCATTGCGTGCGTTGATTTTGATGACCCACAGGTAATCGAACTGGTTAACAGCGATATTCCGGTGGTTACCATTGACCATCTTTTCAATAATCGTATTGCTATCGTTTCTGATAATATAAGAGGAATGCGGAATTTGTTTGATTATGTATATGAATGCGGACACAGGAAAATCGCATACATATACGGCGACCCGTCTTCGGTAACCCAGAACAGATTAGTTTCCTTTTATCATTCGGCAGAGTCTCACGGAATTACGATACTGGATGAGTATATGAAAGAGGCGGCGTACAGAAGTACCGCGGATGCACGGAGAGCAACCGAAGAACTTCTTGATTTGCCGGATCCTCCGACATGTATTTTCTACCCGGATGATTTCGCAAGTTTCGGAGGTTTTAATGCAATAAGAGAGAGAGGTCTTCGTATTCCGGACGATATTTCGGTAGTCGGATACGACGGACTCAGAATCGGACGGCATATAGAACCGAAACTTACGACTTTGTATCAGGATACGAAGCAGATTGGATGTATGGCGGCAAATAAGCTGATTTCCCTTATTGAGAAACCTAAGACTACTCTGATTGGTCAGGTTGTAATTGCAGGTACTGTATATGAGGGCGGAACAGTCGCAAAGATTAAATAATCGTTTCGAGACTATATTGTAATGACAATATATAATATTATGTGCTATCTAAAAAGGAGGATGTAGTAATGAAAAAGAAATTGTTAGGTGTTGCTTTGGCAGCTATCATGGCAGCAGCAGTATTTACCGGATGCGGTAACAAGATTTCCAACGACGGAAAGACTTTGAACATCTACTGCTGGAACGAGGAGTTTAAGTCACGTTTGACAGATCACTATCCGGGATACGAAGAAGTTGACGGAACAACAGGTAAGATCGGTGAGATCACAGTTAAGTGGAACATCACACCCAGTGATAACAACGCATATCAGGAAAACCTTGACAACAAGTTACTTAAGCAGAAGAAAGCTAAAGGCGATGACAAGATTGATATTTTCTTAGTTGAGTCAGATTACGCGCTTAAGTATGTTAATACAGATTACAGCTTACCGGTTTCAGAACTTGGTATTACAAGTGCTGATGTTGCTAACCAGTACAAGTATACACAGGACGTTGTAACAGATTCTAAGGGTAACTTAAAGGGTCTTTCATGGCAGGGATGCCCCGGTGTACTTGTTTACAACAGAGACGTAGCTAAAGAAGTTCTTGGTTCAGATGATCCCGCTAAGGTTCAGGAATCAGTTAAGGATTGGGCTACATTCGTAGCTACAGCGGCTAAGATGAAAGAAGCAGGTTACTTCATGACATCTTCTGCAGTTGATACATATCGTGTATATTCTAACAACGTAACATCACCGTGGGTAGTTGACGGTAAGATTAACTATGATGCTAACATCATTAACTGGGTTAATGACTCAAAGAAGATGGTTGATGCAGGTTATACAGGAACACATGAGCTTTGGAGTGATGCTTGGAACGCAGGTTTCTATCCGGAAGGAAAGGTATTCTGCTACTTTGGACCGGCTTGGCTTATCGACTTCTGTATGGCAGCTGATACAGAAGGCTCAATCGCTAACCAGGGTAAATGGGGCGCAACAACAGGTCCTCAGGGCTTCTTCTGGGGCGGTACATGGATTTGTGCAGCAGCAGGTACAGATAATGCTGACCTTGTTAAGGATATCATGCTTAAGATGACAACAGATGAAGCTCTTCTTAAGGGTATCGTTACAAAGGACAACGATTTCGTAAACAATAAGAACGTTATGGAAGCTATGGCTGCAGATACAACATACGGCAGCAAGGTTCTTGGCGGACAGAATGCACTCGGTATGTTCTGTGCAGGTGTTGAGAAGGTAGACCTTTCTAATGCAACAGGTTACGACCAGACATTTACAGAGGCATTCCAGGATGCTATGATTCAGTACTTCACAGGCAAGGCTTCATATGATGATGCAATTGCACTTTTCGAGAAGGCAGTTATCGAGAAACATCCTGAGCTTAAGCCCAGCAAATAATTAAATAATTGATTGGTCATGTCTGTCTTCAGGCAGACATGACCTTTTTACTTGATAGAAAGAAAATTTCTTTGTATGAAGTAAGAATATATCAGTATTAAGATAGAAAGAGAGGATTTAACATGGCAAAAGAGACTAAGCCGAAGAAGAAGCAAAATGCATATAAAAAGTGGGGGTATATATTTTTATTACCGTTCGCAATTACATATTTGTTGTTTCAGTTGATTCCGTTGCTTTCAACGTTTTTCTACAGCTTTTTTGAGATGTACCGTATGAACGGTCTTATACAGGTTGGGCCTAATTTTATAGGACTTGATAATTACATATACCTGTTCAAGGAAGGCGACCTTCTCATGTATTTGGAGAATACGCTTATAATGTGGGTAATGGGCTTTATTCCTCAGATTTTGGTGTCATTACTTCTTGCAGCATGGTTCTCTAATACAAGACTTCGCATCAAGCATGCCCAGCTTTTTAAGACGGTAATATACCTTCCGAATCTTATCATGGCATCAGCTTTTGCAATGTTGTTCTTTGCATTGTTTTCAGAAATCGGACCTATTAATTCAATGCTTATGGATTTAGGAATTCTTGATGCTCCGTATAAATTTATGGAGAATAAATGGAGTGTTAGAACGCTTGTTGCATTCATG
The DNA here is from genome assembly GCA_045593945.1 of Lachnospiraceae bacterium. Taxonomy (GTDB): domain Bacteria; phylum Bacillota; class Clostridia; order Lachnospirales; family Lachnospiraceae; genus SIG300. Next base: position 8,709 of record JAZNXQ010000280.1, read on the forward strand.
AACTTCCTTATGTGGTTTGGTAATACAACACTTCTTCTCATGGCAGGTATGATGGGTATTGACAGCTCATTATATGAGGCAGCAGAAGTTGATGGAGCGACTTCCGGTCAGGTATTTACCAAGATTACGATGCCACTTTTGAAGCCGATTTTCCTTTACGTAATGATTACCTCTTTAATCGGTGGTTTACAGATGTTTGATGTACCTCAGGTTTTGACCGGCGGTACAGGTAATCCTATGAGAAGTTCAATGACACTTATTATGTACTTGAACAATCACTTGTTCAGTAAGAATTATGGTGTCGGTGGTGCATTGTCAGTTATATTATTTATTATAACGGCAATATTGAGTCTTATCATATTTAGAGTATCAGGCAACAGCAAGAAGGTTAAATGAAAGGAGTGAATGTAGTGGCAGGAAATAGTAATTTAAAAAAAGGTGTAGGAATAAAAGCAAGAAGATTTATTGCGACATTTACACTTATAGTAATCAGCTTTTTATGCCTGTTTTGGTTCTATGTATTGTTTGTAAATGCAACGCATTCACATTCTGAAATTTTACGTGGTTTTTCGCCTCTTCCGGGAACAAAACTCGCAGATAACTGGAACAGTCTTATAAACGGTTCGCTTATGATTTGGACCGGGCTTAAGAACAGTGTTATTGTTGCGGTGCTGAGCGCAGCGCTTTGTACATATTTTTCAACAATGACGGCATATGCGATTCATGCGTATGAATTCAAAGGAAGAGAAGCAATGTTCCGCTTTATCCTTATGGTTATGATGATTCCGTCACAGGTAACGGCACTTGGTTTTATTAAGATGATTGGTGATGTTGGAATGGAGGATAATTTGATCCCGCTTATTGTTCCGGCAATTGCAGCTCCGGTTACATTCTTCTATATGAAGCAGTATATGGAAAGCAATCTGCCTTTGGAAATCATTGAGGCAGCCAGAATTGACGGTTCAAGTGAGTTCCGTACATTTAATACAATGGTAATTCCGCTTATGAAGCCGGCTATTGCCGTACAGGCGATTTTTACATTTGTAAGCAGTTGGAATAACTACTTCACACCGGCGCTTCTTCTTCATGAGCCGGAGGTCAAGACTTTACCTATTTTGATTGCTCAGCTTAGAGGTGCTGATTTCCTTAAGTTTAACATGGGTGAAGTATATATCATGATTGCATTTTCAATACTTCCGGTTATTCTTGTATACATGTTCCTTTCACGCAGTATTGTTCAGGGACTTGCGTCAGGAAGCGTTAAGGGTTAATATTATTATAAGGAGCTGTTCCCGATATTGTCGGGAACAGCTTTTTTAGGAAATAGGATATAGCTCTTTGTTTTTTTGATGAAATTATTTGCATTTTTTGACAAAATAGTGTAGCATATATATTGGAGAGTTGTATGTTCGTATTAATATACGAAAGGGGATTTTGGCGATGGAACTTGATAAATCCGTATTGGATTCACAGGTCTTTACAGCATTTGCTGAGACATCAAAAAAACGATATATTTATATGTGTAATATGGATACGGGTGTATCAAGATGGTCGAAGTATGCGATAGAATATTTCGATCTGCCCGGTGAGTATATGTATAATGCCGGAGCCGTGTGGCTTGATTATGTTCATCCTGATGATAGAGAAGTATATACACAGGAGATGGATCTTATTTTTTCGAGACAGCAAGATGCGTTTGAACTCGAATACAGAGCCAGAAATAAAGATGGTGAGTATGTGGTTTGTACCGGAAGAGGGCTTGTAATTAAAGGTGAAGACGGACAGCCGGATCTTTTTGCGGGAACGATTGAGAATCATGGCATTATCGATGATATTGATGCTGTGTCCGGGCTTTATAATATATATGGTTTTTGGAAATATACAAAGCTGACCCGTGATTATAAAGAGAATATGTCAATTCTTGAGGTGAGCATTAATAATTTTGGCGATATTAACGAGAAGTACGGATATGAGTTCGGTAATTATCTTATTAAGAAGATTGCGGAATTGTTCCTGAACAAGGTGCGTAAGAATGGTTTTGTATTCAGGATGGACGGTGTACGTTTTGCTTTTATCTTTAAGGGTAAGGATGAAGAGTGGATAAAGAACTTTTATTCTGAACTTCAGGTTGAGCTTAAAGAAAAGAATATTGCATATAAAGATAAGTTTACAACAACAATTTCGGGTGGTGCTGTTATTGCACCTGAGAGCATAGATGAATATTCTATTCTTGCAAGTGTATCATATGCACTTTCTAAGTCCAAGCATGAGCGCCACGGACAGCTTGTATTTTTTGATAATACAACACTTGAGAGTAACCGTAAGAATCTTGAACTTTTGGAGGCATTGCGTCACAGCGTGCTTAATGACTGTGAAGGTTTTTACATATGCTATCAGCCGCTTGTTAGTGCGAAGGAAGAGCGTCTTGTAGGAATGGAAGCTTTGCTTCGTTGGAAGCACGAGACATTTGGGGAAGTTCCGCCAGGAATGTTTATCCCATGGCTTGAGAATGATGCATGTTTTTATGATTTAGGAAATTGGATACTTGAGAGAGCACTTACAGAGGGTAAGTCGATTCTTGAGAAATATCCTGATTTTGTTATTAATGTCAATATTGCTTATACTCAGCTTGAGAATATAGGGTTCAGAGATGCAGTAGCGAGAATACTTGCAGGGACGGGATTCCCGGCGAAGAATCTTTGCTTAGAACTTACGGAACGTTGTAGGGTTCTCGATAAGGAATATTTGAAGCGTGAGATAGAATATTTTAAATCCATCGGTATCAAGATTGCAATAGATGATTTCGGTACGGGATTCTCATCACTTAATTTGCTTAGTGAACTTCCGGTCGATACATTAAAGATTGATAGAGGTTTTGTGCTTGATATAGAAGACAAGCCGGCTAATCAGGCGATTGTTGAGGCAGTAAGTCTTTGTGCACGTAAGCTTGGTGTTAAGGTGTGTATTGAAGGTGTTGAGACACGTAAGCTTATTGATTTCCTTGAGCAATACGGAGCTCACAGCTATCAGGGATATTATTATTCCAAGCCTATCAGAAAAGAAGAGTTTATTCAAAAATACGTATAAAAAATTCTTCCGGTGTTACTGCCGGAAGAATTTTTCTATTTCTGATATTCTGTTGGAAGCCTGTTCATAGCCGTCGGTGTACATGGCACCGATTTTGTCAACGTCTTTTTCAAGCCTTGAAAAACCTTTTGAAACAGACGGTCTGAATACAAGGATATCGCCTTTTTGCTCAAGTGCTTCGATTTCCTCCATTGTTTTATTGTAACGTTCGGCACGTGTCATCATGGCATCGCAGAATTTGGGATATTTGCGATAGCGGACACAAGCGAGCTTAAGAGTTTTCTCGAATTCTTTGCGGTACCCGGCTTCTCTTGTAAGGACTATCATAAGTCTGTCACAACCGTCTTTGAATGCCTGTTTATAAGGTACGGAGTCGGCAATACCGCCGTCCATGTATAATTTGCCGTTTATCTTTATGATAGGGAAAAGAAGCGGCAGTGCGCAGGTCGCAATAAGGGTTTTGGTTCGTGTGTCTTTGGGCATTATGTCAAGAAACTCAATTTCTCCTGTCTCGATATTGGTTACGGCAGCTTTGGCTTCGCCTTTAAACTGCGAGAAAGTCGTCTCGTCAAATGGCAGAAGTTCGTTTGGGATTTTTTCGTATGCAAATTCCAATCCGTAATAAGCTTTGTTTTTAGGGTTGATAAGATTTCTGAATCCCATATATCTTGAATCGTTGGAGTATTTTGTAAGCATCTCGAGATTACGACCTTTTTGCTTCGAAATATAACTTGTCGCATATGTAATGCCTGCAGATACACCAAGGATATAGTCGGGCTTAATATCCGCGTCTAAAAGTCTGTCCATAACCCCGCATGAATAAATAGTTCTGGAGGCTCCTCCCTCAAAAAGAATACCCGTTTTCATAATTATCACCTCAGAATACATTATAAAGTTTAAGTGTTAATGTTGCAAGAATATATTTCGTGAGATTTGGATAGTGGGTAGTATGTTTGTTGATAGGGAGGTAGTGCAGAGTGGTTTTTATTGCAAAATTTATGAGCGGATTTTATAATAAGTATAAAGCGCATTGATTCCAACATGGCGAATAACTATAAGGATGCGGCACAGGAAGCTTTTAAAGAGTTTGAAGAGAAGTTTAATGAAATGCTTGAGTCAGGTATGCTTAGTGATAAGCAGAGACTTAAATATGAAGTAAAGCTATCGGGATATAAGACAAAGCTGCAGGGATTTACACATAAAGACCAAAAAGCTACTTGGACTTAAAAAAATACTACTTTATTTTTCCAAGATAATAGGCTATAATAGGAATGATTTTAGTGTATAAGGATAAAATGGAGGTAAAATTATGTTAGTTTCAGCAACAGAAATGCTTAAAAAAGCAAAAGCAGGCAAATATGCAGTAGGCCAGTTCAACATCAACAATCTTGAGTGGACAAAGGCTATTCTTCTTACAGCACAGGAGAATAATTCACCGGTAATCTTAGGTGTTTCAGAAGGTGCAGGCAAATATATGGCAGGTTACCCTACAGTTGTAGGTATGGTTACAGGAATGATTAAGAGCCTTAACATTACTGTTCCGGTAGCACTTCATCTTGACCATGGTAGCTTTGACGGATGTCTTAAGTGTATCGAAGCAGGTTTTTCATCAGTAATGTTCGATGGTTCACACTATGCAATCGAAGAGAACGTTGCCAAGACTACAGAGCTTGTTAAACTTTGCCATGAGAAAGGTATCTCAATTGAGGCAGAGGTTGGCTCAATCGGTGGTGAGGAAGACGGCGTTGTAGGTGCAGGTGAGTGTGCAGATCCCAATGAGTGTAAGATGATTGCAGATCTTGGTGTAGATTTCCTCGCAGCAGGTATCGGTAATATTCATGGTAAGTATCCCGAGAACTGGAAGGGCTTAAGCTTTGAGACTCTTGCAGCAGTTCAGGAGAAGACAGGAGAGCTTCCTTTAGTTCTTCACGGAGGTACAGGCATCCCCGCAGAGATGATTCAGAAGGCAATTTCTCTCGGTGTTGCTAAGATTAATGTTAATACAGAGTGTCAGCTTTCATTTGCTGATGCTACAAGAAAATATATCGAAGCAGGTAAGGATTTAGAGGGTAAAGGATTTGATCCCCGTAAGCTTCTTGCTCCGGGCTTTGAGGCTATCAAGGCAACAGTTAAAGAAAAAATGGAACTTTTCGGTTCAATCGGTAAAGCTTAATCGGTAAGGTTAATTATCAGGAGGATTATCTCATGCGTGAGACTGTAAATGTATCAGAAATATTCGGTTCCAATGTTTTTAACGATGCAGTTATGAAGGAACGTTTGTCGGAACAGGTATATGCTGATTTTAAGCGTTGTATAGATGAAGGCGCAGACCTTAGCAAAGATACGGCAAATGCCGTGGCAAGTGCAATGAAGGAATGGGCGATAGAGAAGGGTGTTACACACTATTCTCATTGGTTTCAGCCGCTTACCGGAGTAACTGCCGAGAAGCATGATTCTTTCATATCCGCACCGGATGCACACGGTAAGGTAATTATGGAGTTTAAGGGTAAGGAGCTCATTAAGGGCGAGCCCGACGCTTCATCGTTCCCGTCGGGCGGTCTTAGAGCGACCTTCGAGGCGAGAGGTTATACGGCATGGGATTATACATCTCCGGCATTTATAAAAGAGGATGCAGCAGGAGCGATACTTTGTATCCCTACGGCATTCTGCTCCTATACGGGAGAAGCGCTCGACAAAAAGACACCGCTTCTTCGTTCGATGGAGGCTATTGATAAACAATCTTTAAGAATTTTAAGACTTTTCGGCAATACAACATCTAAGAAGGTTACGCCTTCTGTAGGACCCGAGCAGGAGTATTTTATTGTCGATAAGAAGAAATATTTACAGCGTAAAGACCTTGTTTTTACCGGAAGAACATTATTTGGTGCCATGCCGCCCAAGGGTCAGGAGATGGAAGACCATTATTTCGGTGCAATAAGGGAGAGAATCGGTGCATTCATGAAGGAGGTCAATATTGAGCTCTGGAAGATGGGTGTAACGGCGAAGACACAGCATAATGAGGCGGCTCCGGCACAGCACGAGCTTGCTCCGATTTATGCGGTTGCGAATGTTGCGGTTGATAATAATCAGCTTGTAATAGAAGTGCTTAAGAAGGTTGCGGAGCGTCATGATTTAATTTGTCTGCTCCACGAGAAGCCTTTTGCAGGGGTTAACGGTTCAGGTAAGCATAATAACTGGTCACTTACAACGGACGACGGTATTAATCTTTTGGAGCCGGGTAAGACACCACATGAGAATATACAGTTCCTTTTGATTCTTACATGTGTTATGAGAGCTGTTGACAGACATGCGGCACTTCTTAGAGAGTCGGCTGCGGATGTTGGTAACGAGCACAGACTCGGTGCAGCAGAGGCTCCGCCTGCGATTATTTCGATTTTCCTTGGTGAGCAGCTTGAAGACGTTATCTGGCAGCTTGTAAACACAGGTTCTGCAACGAGCAGTAAGCAGGGCGGTAAGCTTAGACTTGCTAATAATCTTCCTGCATTTTCAAAGGATGCGACAGACCGTAACAGAACATCACCGTTTGCGTTTACGGGTAACAAGTTCGAGTTTAGAATGGTAGGTTCTTCGGATTCAGTTGCAAGTGCGAATACAGTACTTAATGCAATTGTGGCAGAGGTATTCTGCGAGACAGCGGATATCTTAGAGAAGGCAGACAATGTTGATCTTGCGATTCATGATATTATTAAAGAATATGCGGCTGAACATCAGAGAATTATTTTCAATGGTAACGGATATTCTGAAGAGTGGGTAGAAGAAGCCGCAAGAAGGGGTCTTCCCAACTTAAAGTCAATGGTAGACGCCATTCCGGCACTTGTTTACGAAGATACGGTTAAGCTTTTTGAGAAGTTTGGTATTTTCACAAGAGCAGAGCTTGAGTCAAGAGCAGAGATTCAGTATGAAGCATATGCTAAGGCTACCAATATCGAGGCTCTTACGATGATAGACATGGCGAGAAAGCAGATTATTCCGGCAGTTGTGCGTTACATATCTGTACTTGCAGATTCTTATAACAGTGTCAAGGCAACAGGCCTTGATTTGGATTCGAGCACACAGGAAGAGATGCTTAAAGAGGTTTCTGCACTTCTTGGCGAGACCAAGAGAGCGCTTAAGGTTCTTGAGGAAGAGTCAGCGACCGTTAAGACAATTGAGGACATGGAGACAAGAGCAAGAACTTATCTTGAGAAAGTTATGCCTGCGATGGAAGCACTTCGTGCGCCCGTGGACAAGCTTGAGATGCTTGTAGATAAGTCTATGTGGCCGATGCCGTCATATGGTGATTTGATATTTGAGGTTTAGTTTTATGATGCGGTGTAATCCGGTTGGGTTACACCGTTTTTTTAAAATAAAAATTTTGTGTAACAAAAAAGAAAATAAAACCACTAATACTGTGAAAGGAGGAGTAAAATGCGAAAACTGTTAGAAGAAATATTTGCTGCGTACCATAAAGATGTATATAACTACTTGTACAGTTTATGCCATGATACTTCTCTTTCGGAGGATTTGGCCTCGGAGGTATTTTTGCAGGTTGTAAAGTCGATAGCAGGCTTTAGAGGGGAGTCGGACATAAAGACATGGTTGTTTTCCATTGCCAGACATGAGTGGTTTAATTATTTAAAAAAGAAAAACAGGCAGCCTGAAGCGGAAGTGCTTTCTGAGTTTTTGGAAAGTAAGGATGAAAAGGCTGATGACTTATTTTTTGCGGAAGAACTTAAGAAACGCTTATATGAATTGCTTGATAAGGAAAATGAACGGACGAAAAGTATTGTACTTATGAGAATGGACGGATATTCGTTTTATGATATTGGAAAGGCGCAAGGAATTTCGGAGAACTCTGCCCGAGTTATTGATTTTCGGGCAAAAACGAAGATAAGGCAGATTTTAAAAAAGGAGGGCTTCATAGATGACTGATATTACTTGTGATGTATGTATGGATTTGCTGCCGCTTGTGCAGGACGGTATATCGAGCGAAGACAGCAAAAGACTGGTCGAGGAGCATATTAAGAATTGTAGTGCATGCGCAAAGCTATATGACGTAAAGACAGTGCCGGCTGTTGATTCAGAAAAAATATTTATGAAGTTTAAACGTAAGGCACAGGCGTTTTTTGCAATACTTATTATGTTCGGGCTCTTTTTCGGATTGGGACTTACAGACGGAAGAGAGATGTTTTACAATAGTCTGATAATGCCTGTTATAGGCGTATTGGGATATATAGTATTTAGATGGAAGGCACTATATGTTTTGCCGGCATTGATGCTTGTTATGCACATAATGATTTTTGTACTAAATTTAATCCGAAGAGTGGAATATTGGGATTTTTATTCGCTTGTTATGTGGACGGTAATTTACGGTATATTTGTTATTGTAGGCGTAGTGATTGCAGGTTTATTACACTTTGCATTCAGAAAGGAGAACAGGTATGAAAAATAAAACAGGTAGAGTTATTGCATTTATTGTTGCGGTTATACTTATAGCATGTGTTGGGTGGTTTGCAAATTCTATAGTAGGTAATCCTGTCTCTAAGGCTATGGCAAAAAGTACGGCAAAGAAGCATCTCAAAGCAACATACGCGGGTACAGATTATTATATTGAAGATGTGTCCTACAGCTTTAAAGATTGTAATTATTATGCACATATAAAGTCTTCAAGCAGTATGGATACGGAGTTTTCATTTGCAATCAATATGGCGGGTAAGCTTTTGTGGGATAATTATGAAGGAGCTGTATTGAGTAAACAGAATACCGCAGACAGACTTTATATGGAATATAGGAAGCTTGTAGATACTGTTCTCGAGAGTCCGATGTTTCCGTTTAACAGCGATATCGGATATGGGGATTTACAATTTGTGGAGATGGCATATGTCGGCGCAGAGGGTGTTCTTTCGTATGCAATCATTACAGAGGAACTTGAACTTGACGGGTTTTATGATATTGCAGAGCTCGGCAGACAGGCGGGACTTATAGTTATTTATTTTTATGATGAAGAGGTAACTGCAGAAAGAGCCGCAGAGATTCTTTTGGAATTTAAGGAGCTTATGGATGCCGGCGGAGTGCCGTTTTATGCGATAGATATGGTTTTGGAATATCCGAGAACTGAAGACGGAAGCACGAGACCGGATGCGAGGGTTGAGATTGATGGATTTTTGTATGAGGATATTTACGATGAAGGCTTGGCAGAGCGTGTAAGAGCGGCTGCGGCAGAAGCTAAGAAGTAATCGGGTAAGTAAAAAGCACTGATTTCAGTAGAGATGGAAATCAGTGCTTTTTATGTTGAAAAATATTTTACTTCGCCTCTCTATAATACCCAATCCCAAACCTGTCAAGATCAGCAATCGTTGCTCTGCCCGAGCTTAAAGCAGTCTTAACGGTCTCCTTGGTGCCGTCTGCATAGTAAACAAATACATAGTGACTCTTAATGCAATTGAAAGAGTATACTGCAGTAGCATCCTCATAAATCGGTTCTAATGCCATTGCAAAAGCAATGTCAAGATGGTCTGTTGAAGTATCCACGATATTAGTTACTGTCTTGCCGGTGGACTCTGTCGTCTCGGGCGCACAGGTTGTTGGTTCGTTTTCCGAAACGTGTTTTACTGTGTAAAAGGAGTAATATGCTGTTCCGCCAAAGTCGTGTTTGTTGCTATCCCAGGTAGCAACAACTTCGTAAACGTAATCTCCATCCTTCATCTTAAATGAGGAGCCTGTAACCGATATTTTTTCGCCTGTTGCCGAAGTGTCGCCAAAGTAATATGTCGGCCAACTGTTAACAGTGATGCTGTCAGGTGCGATGCCGAATTGTAGCGTTACGGATGGTAATCCCTCCGGGGAGGCATCGGTTGTTGTGAAAGGCAGTGGAGCTGCCATATATTTTTTACTGTTTAAAGCGTGTGCGCCATCGGCACATACACCTTGTGACTTTGATTTTCCTATGGCATCGCTTATCTCGTAAGTCCATGAATACGTTCCGAGCAGAGCCTTAATGCTTGCATCTTCACATATTACAGTAAGCTCAGGCGGTTCTGTCAGTGTGGAGGTTTTTACATAGCCGATATCGTTTATTGAGCGACATCCCATAATTAAGAAAGAAGTAACAAAAACTAAAATCAGAGTAATTAATTTTTTCATGCAAGACCTCCTTGCAATAATTTATTCTGTAACATATCTTATGGCTGTGCTTCCGCCCATTCCATAATCGCCGTTATTTCTTTAATCTGTTCAGCGGTTAGGCTTACCTGGCATCCGTTATAGCGGGCATAACCTTCGGTTAGATTTATACCGTAGCCCGTACCGAACTCAGTATCTACGGTGTATTCAGGAAGGCAACGGCAGATACCTTCTTTGTAGTCAAGGTGACGTAGAAGGTCTGTGAGTGCCACGGAATTACCACCCATAAATGACTTCGTCCAGGACTTGTCATCGCCCTTGCCAAAATACTTATAAGTTATAGTGGTTATTGTATTGCCACAGTAGCCGAAAACTTCATGTTCTATAACATTGTTGCCTGATGAAAGTTTATGATTATGCTCATCCGAGGGAACAAGTGCATCGTTGTTTTTTACTGTTTTAACAAGCTCGCTAAATTCTTTCTTATAAGGGTCGCTGTCCACAAAATTTCCGAGTTCGTTAAGCTTTGCGAGAATACTGTCGTAGGTAGCTGTTCCCTTGTATTCGCTGTCTTTAAGAAGCATACCAAATTCAAGTACGCATGCTGCAAACTTTAAGTTGTCAGGCATTGTCTCCGTGTAAATTGACGGTAAAATAGGATACTCAAGAAGCTTGCTGGTGTCTTTGTCAGGTTCTTTGTAACGGATACTCAAGGTTAAAAGGTCATCGCTGTCTGTAAGAACTGCTGTCTGATATTTTAACTTGTACTCGGATGAAGAGAGTTTTTGGTCCTTATCGGACAAAACAAGCTCGTAAACTGCCGTTACGTTGTGGCCTGAGCCGATTTCTCCGGCATCTACCGTATCATCATTAAATTCATAATCCTCAAGTCTGCGGTTTTCGTAGCCGATGAGACGGTACTTAGCAACCTGAGCCGGATTAAATTCAACCTGAAGCTTTACATCCTTGGCAACGGTATAAAGTGTGCCGCCCATCTCGTTTACAAGGACCTTTTTTGCCTCAAAAATGCTGTCTATATAACTGTAGTTACCGTTGCCGTTGTCGGCAAGGGCTTCCATCTTATTGTCTTTGATATTGCCTGTACCAAAACCGAGAACCGATAAATAAATGCCTGATTCGCGTTTTTTGGATATGAGCTTTGTAAGTTCTGCTTCGCTTGATACGCCTACATTCAAATCACCGTCTGTTGCAAGGATAACTCGGTTGTTGCCGCCGGGAATAAAATATTTCTCGGCGATTTCATATGCTTTGTTAATACCTGCAGCTCCTGCGGTGGAGCCACCTGCCTGCAGATTTTCAATGGCGGTTGTGATTGTAAGTAAATCGTTTCCTTTGGTGCCTTCAAGAACAACACTTTCCCTGCCGGCATATGTTACGATGGACACGCGGTCGTTTTTGTCAAGTTCCTCTGCAAGCATCGAAAATGCCTTTTGCATAAGCGGAAGCTTATTCGCGGAATTCATGGAACCCGAAACGTCAAGCAGGAAAACAAAGTTGGAAGAAGGTCTTTCTTCAAAATCAATCTCTTCTGCCTGAAGTCCGACAAGAAGAAGCTTGCTGTCAGGATTCCAGGGGCAGTCCGACATCTCCGTGGTTACGCCAAATGGAGCATCATCTGTTGGTGCCTTATACTCATAGTTAAAGTAATTTAAAAATTCTTCAAGTCTTATGGCATCTCCGACAACCGTAGAGCCCTCGTTTATCATACGGCGGATATTGGTATATGAAGCCGTGTCAACATCAACCGAGAAGGTTGATAACGGATTGGTAAG